>JASLEQ010000639.1 GCA_030151135.1 Candidatus Sulfotelmatobacter sp.
CGGATGTTCGCCGTTCCCGGATAATTCGAACCATCAGCGAACCACAACGAAAGATCGCGGCTGTTGAGCCGCTTTCCGATCTCGATGCTCTCCTCGAGGTGGCGGATGGCGCGCTTTCGAACCGACTCGTCGGGATTCCCCAGCGAACCGAATTTGTATTCCTGATCCTGAAACAGGTTGGGATTGATCGAACCGGGCGCTATTCCGTAACGGTGGGCAAAGCGCTTGATGTCGTCCGCGCTCCGGACGCCATCCGCGCAATCCCATAGGACATGGAGCGCGATGGTTGGACACACTCCAGTTACAAGGTGTATCTGCCCGGCATCGCTGAACTTTTCCTCGGTCGTAGTGGCAGCCGCGGGTTGAATGAATTTTCCAAAACGGGTTCCGGTATTGGCGAAACCCCAGGAAGGAAGCTCGATGCGGAATGTTTCGAGCGCAGAAAAGATTTTTTCAGCGTGAGGTGAATCCATGCGAACCTCTCTACGGTTGAAAAATTATAGTCTTTCCGCGGAGGGTTCAAATTTTTCTTTCGAGAAAGAGCCCCAGCTCGGCTGAGACGCGAAATCCGAGCGCACACGAATGTCACCAAAGCTCACGTCGACTCTGGGATACTGTAAGCCGGCAACGAAAACTTCTCGTGATCACGCTACGGCAGCGTGGTTCGATGCTATGTGCACGTTCTCGATGTTGATGTTCATAGCGCGCAACTGTTCAGCCTGTCTAGCAGCGGCCACTGCCGTCTCGCAGAGTCGGACCAAGAGTCGTAACTCTGATTTTCCCATGGTCTGACTGAGTCTCTTTTCTGCGCGCTCCCAGTAAGGAATCGCCTCTTCAAGCAATTTCCGGCCTTGATCGGTTAATGTGTAAATTCTCTCCCCGTGATTGCCTCCAGTCCGGGCACTGACCAGACCTCTTCGACGAAGAACCGCAAGCCGTCTGGAAAGAGTTTCCACGGCAATGGCATGTTGCCGCGCGAATTTCCATTGCTGCAACTCTCCGGCGTCAGCAATCGTTCGGAGAGCGATGAACTGGGTAGCCTTGAGGCCAACAGGTTGTAATACGAGGTCATAGAATTGCGTAGTGGAGCGGGCAGCACTTCTTAAAGCTAAACATGCAGAAGTAAAATTTCTGGTATCGAAGAATGAATTGTCTTCCATGGAACTTTCCTCATTCGGTTTCTTACAACGAGGTTTGAACTGCGAGAGCCGCACACCTACGGTGAGAGTAGCGAGCGGAGGAACTAAGCGCACATAAATGTGCCAAGCTAACGCAGAGATTATAGCATTGGGGCGACGTTTTGGATGCGGACTACAGCATCGCCGATGGGCGCCTACAGAAAATCCCTTATCTAAAACTCGTGAGCGCTATGCGCTGCCTTCCACGCGTTAATGGATTAGACCTGTTTCACATATAGATCGCCGATAGACATGCCGGAGGAAACGTTTTATATTCCGGCGTCGCATCCTACGGAGCTTCCATGCAAACGTTCGCGCCGCGTCTCCTCGTCATCGGCTTCATTTTCCGTCTGACTCTCTCCGCTCTGCTCGCGCAAGACACTAAATTTGCTCCGGAAGGACAGCAGATCCCGAATCCAGGCTGTCTCACCATGAAGGGAGAGTGGGAGGGTGGAGGCAGCGGCTGCTCTCCGGCAGATCACGAGAGTTGGCTGGCTGATATTCGCCACTGGCGTGATGAACGTCGCATCCGTGTCGGGTATAACGGTGCACGATACGATTTGCCTGGGCTGAAATGGACGCAGTCGAGTTTCTTTCAACCGCAGATGATGGTTCACGATCGCTACTTCTACGATCCTGTGGCAAATCGTTATACGGTCGACCGGTATGTGGACGACCTCGAGCAGCGCTATGGAGGCATCGATGCAGTGCTGATCTGGCCGACATACCCCAACATGGGAATCGATAACCGGAACCAGCATGACATGATCCGCTCGATGCCTGGTGGTGTGAGGGGAGTCCGGCAGATGATCGCCGACTTCCATCGTCGCGGCGTACGCGTACTGTTTCCGATGATGATGTGGGACGAGGGAACTCGAAATCCGGAAATGACATGGCCTGACGCCATCGCAAAGCTCATGACGGAGATTGGGGCCGACGGTATCAATGGAGACACACAGGATGGGGTACCGCTCGCTTTTTCAATAGCTGCGGATAAGGTAGGGCATCCGCTTGCCTTCGAACCGGAAGGCGGCCCGTCCGATGAAGCCTTGGCCTGGAATGTCATGACGTGGGGACAATACGAGTTTCCATTCGCGCCGCTGGTTGATAAGTACAAATGGCTCGAACCGCGTCACATGGTGAACATCTCTGACCGTTGGAATCGTGACAAAACCAATGACCTGCAATTTGCATTCTTCAATGGCGTTGGCTGGGAGAGTTGGGAAAATATCTGGGGCATTTGGAATGGCATCACGCAGCGCGATGCCGAAGCCACCCGCCGGGTCGCCACCATGGAGCGCGCGCTGGCACCGTTTCTTGTGAGCAAATACTGGGAACCGATGTCTCCAATGCTTCGCTACGGCGTTTTCGCGAGCCGATGGCCGCTGGCGGATGAGACCGTGTGGACTATTGTGAATCGCAATGAATACGACCTCGATGGGCCTCAGATGGACCTTCCGGCCGAGAATGGCGTGCGCTACTTCGATCTCTATCACGGGGTAGAAGTAGCAGCCGTCGGTGGAGCAGGCAATCGGAGTGTTCTCAGTTTTCCGATAGAGGCCCACGGCTATGGCGCAATTCTAGCTACGCATTCCGCACCGGACAGTTCCATTCAGCAGCTGATGATCAAGATGAAGGGACTCACGGCCGCACCGCTGGCAAAGTATGCGCATGAATGGAAAGTTTTACCGCAGGAAATTGTGCCTATCGCAAGGACTAGAGCGCCATCGGGCTCATCTGCCGATATGATCAAAATCCCGGCAGGCGAGTTCCGGTTCCGCGTGGAGGGCATTGAGATCGAGGGCACCGACGACATAGGCGTCGACGTGCAATATCCATGGGAAGATTCTCCGCGGAGATTTCATGATCATCTTCTGCACCTAAACTCGTTCTGGATCGACAAGTATCCCGTTACCAATGTCGAATACAAGAAATTTCTACAGGCAACTCACTACCATCCGCAAGACGATTTGAATTTTCTCCGTGACTGGAAAGATGGTAACTATCCGTCCGGATGGGAAAACAAGCCCGTGACCTGGGTCTCCCTGGAAGACGCACGGGCGTACGCTGCATGGGCCGGAAAGCGTTTGCCCCACGAATGGGAGTGGCAGTATGCGGCCCAAGGCAGCGATAGTCGGCTTTATCCTTGGGGAAATGATTGGCGGGTAGACGCGGTGCCGTTGCCGGACAAGAGCCGCACGATGCGTGCACCCGACAATGTGGACAGACATCCGTTGGGGGCAGGTGCCTTTGGCGTGATGGATATGGTAGGCAATGTCTGGCAATGGACGGAAGAGTTTCAGGACGAGCACACGCGAGCCGCAATTCTGCGCGGCGGCAGCTACTATCAACCGCAGGGATCCATCTGGTATTTTCCACAGGCGTACCAGCTCGATCAGCACGGCAAGTTATTACTTATGGCTCCCAGTATGGATCGGTCTGCAACGGTCGGTTTCAGATGCGTGCAAGACGCTGAATAAAACGTTCTCTCAGTACTGGGAATGGATGGCGGCACCGCTTACGACTAAGCCGCAGTGTTTGGGGGATTTGGTCCTCCTCATATAATGCTCTGCCATGCGACGGCTGATCTTGGCGAGTGCTTGCCTCCTGTTGTTGTGCAGCTTTGTTTCCGCACAAACCCTTAATCCTTCTCAAATTACCAGGATTGACGCGGTCTTCAGCGATTACGCCAAACCGGATTCTCCCGGCTGCGCGCTCGGTATCTATCGCAACGGCGCCATTACTTACGCGCACGGGTACGGCATGGCAAGCCTCGAACTTCGCGTTCCGATTACTTCTCAAACGGTATTTGATATCGGTTCGACGTCCAAGCAATTTACGGCGTTTTCCATTCTGCTTTTACAGCAGCAAGGCAAGCTTTCAGTCGACGACGATATTCGCAAATTCATGCCTGAAATCCCTGATTACGGCAGACGCATCACGCTGCATCATTTGATGACTCACACCAGCGGAATGCGGGATTACGCTGGACTCTTTGATCTAGCTGGTGTACCGGAACAGAATCTCACGAACGATGAGGATGCAATCGATCTCATCGTCCGCCAGAAGGCACTCAATTTCATGCCCGGAGACGAGTGGGACTATAGCAACACCGGTTTCTTCCTGCTCTCTCAGGTGGTGAAACGGGTCACAGGCAAGACTCTGCGCGACTTCGATGAGGAGAACATCTTTACTCCACTCGGGATGTCGAGCACGCAGATTTTCAACGACCATAGACTGGTGATTCCGCGCCGCGCTACGGGTTACAGCTACGACTCCAAGCGAAAAGCGTTTGGAGTTGAGATGTCGAATTTCGAGCAAACCGGCGACGGTTCGATACAGACGAACGTGGAAGATCTGGAGCGCTGGGATGAAAACTTCTATACGGCCAAGGTTGGCGGCTCCGATTTGATCCGGCAGATGCGAGTGGTTGGCAAACTAAATAACGGCGAGGAACATGGTTATGCGGCGGGCCTGGAAATCACCAAGTATCGGGGGCAACCGGCAGTACGCCACGGTGGCGCCTGGGCCGGGTACCGTTCCGAGTTACTGCGCTTTCCGCTGCAGCACACCTCTATTGCAGTCTTGTGCAACGTAGCCCAATCGGGCCCGGACGAAAGAGCAAATCGCGTAGCAGACGTGGTTCTCGCCGGAACGTTGGCGCAGATCCCTCAAAGACCGCCGCCGGTTCAGTTGAGTTCCGATTCTTTGCAGCAACATGTGGGTGTGTATAGAAGCGATAAAGGTCAATATCAGCGAATTGAGTTTAAGGAAGGGAAGCTTTGGCTCGCCAACTACGGAATGGAACTTATTCCTCGCTCGGAGAATGATTTTGGACTGAAGATCACGGATGGAGAGGTTTCATTTTCGAAGGACGAGCTTTCGTTGCAACTTTCTGCTGCGGAAAAGCTCGAGAAATATATCAGGATTCAAACCCATACGCCGAAAGACCTCGCGCCATTTACTGGAGATTTCTATAGCTCCGAGCTCGATGCAACCTGGCAACTTCGCGTGCACGCCGGCCAACTCACAGCGCATATCAAACACAGCGATTCGCCCGATATCAACCTGCTTCCAATCGACGACCACACATTCACGATTGAAGGAGGCTCGCTTGGGTTCGAAGACGTCGACGGAGCTCCTGCCAAACGTGGGTTCCTGACAGTCGATCGCATTCGAAACATTGAGTTTGTGAAGAAATGATACTGCATTTCCGCACTGCAGCTTCTCCGTCGGGGGCGGACTAGTCGATGCCCATCTGGCGTTGAATAAGTTCGAGCGGCACACCCTTGGTTTCCGGAACCATCAGCTTCACCCAGATCAGCTGCAGGACCATCATTCCGGTAAAAAAGGCAAAGATATATCCGGGTGGAAAGGCATCGACCATCTTTGGGAAGAATGTTGTGAGCAGTGCGGCGAAAATCCAATGTGTGAAGCTGCCGAGGGTTTGACCCTCCGCACGCTGCCGGTTCGGGAAGATCTCCGATATGAAGACCCAGATCACAGCTCCTTGGCCGACGGCATGGGCGGCAATGAATGCAAAGATGCACACCGGCACAATCGAGTAATGACCGTTGAAGAATGCCCACGCGGTCAGGCCGAGTGAGGCGATGTAGCCAAAAGATCCGATGTAAAGAAGCGTGCGCCTGCCAAGACGGTCGATGAGCCAAAGCCCGACAAACGTGAATACCAGATTCGTTATACCGATCCCGATGGACTGTAGCAGTGCGGCCTTTGCCCCGAGGCCGGTGAGCTCAAAAATCCGCGGAGCGAAGTAGAGAATGGCGTTGATTCCCGACAGTTGGTTGAAGAATGCAATCAGGAATGCGAGGACAATCGGCTTCCTGAGCCGCCACGACCAGAAACGTCCCGACGATCCTTGCTCGGCGGATGCAGCCACGATTTCGTTGGCTTGGGCCTGAATCTCGGAGTCCGATACATCGGGCTCAGTTCTCTTGAGTACATCTAAGGCGGCGGTACGGTCATTCTTCCTGGTGAGCAGCCAACGGGGACTCTCGGGCAGGCCGATACAAAAAAATGTGTACAGCAAGGAAGGGAAGGCAGCCACGCCCAGCATCCAGCGCCATGCGTTCTGGCCGACTCCGGCTAGGGCGGCATTCGAAACGAAGGCGATCAGAATGCCGAAGACGATGTTGAACTGGAACATGCCTGCGAGGCGTCCTCTATGTTTTGGGGGAGCGATCTCGGAAATGTACATTGGGGCGACAACAGTCGATATGCCAATGCCCAAGCCACCGACGACTCTTGCCGCAATGAAAACCGAAACATTCGAAGCGAGAGCCGAGCCTACCGCCCCGGCGAAATAGAGAATGCCGATCCACAGGAGAGTCGCTTTTCGTCCGAATCGATCGGCTGGCCAGCCACCCATCAGCGACCCTACTACGGTTCCGTAGAGCGCTGAGGCCATAGCGATGCCATGGATTCCCGGGCTCAGTCCCCAAACCGACTGAATGGTTTTCTCGGCACCAGAGATGACTACAGTATCAAAGCCGAAGAGAAATCCGGCGAGAGCCGAGGTAAGTGACCAGAAAAAGATGCGGCCGTTCATAGTTGGGAAGGGCGCAGCTTACCACAGATGATGGCTTTCCGGTGTGACCTGATAAGGTCAGTCTTTGATCAGCGGATAGTTCCTTTCGCGCCAGTCCCGAATCCCGCCATCCATTGAGATCACATTCGTGTAGCCCATTTTCTGCAGATTGTCGGCTGCCAGCGCAGAGCGAAAACCGCCGCCGCAGTACAGAATCATCTCGGTGTTGAGCTCAGGCACGCGAGCTTCAATGTCGCGCTCGATGATGCCTTTTCCAAGATGTATCGCCCCCGGCAGGTGATCTTTCGCGAATTCACTTTCTTCCCGTACGTCAACGAGCAGGAATTTGTCGCCGCGCTCCAGGCGTTTCCTGACTTCATCGACGGTTGTCTCGCGGACGCGAGTCTTTGCATCGTCCACAATCTTGAGAAAGCGAGGAGGGTGCTGGTGGGTCATAACGAATCTCCTTCGATACAGTCGAGCATCATGGTACCAACTCGGGAGCGAGCGTGTACGTCGAGCCCGCGATTCGAGTAGCATGAGCGTTTGCTGCACAAGAACAAATCCCGCCGAATTGGCCTTGCGCGAGCACTGTCAAAGCTTGGGTACTGCTCAAGATCAAGAGCGGCCGAGATCATTCGAGCAGGAAAGGTGAGCCAAAACGGGAAGGTACGTCGCGATCCCGAGACGCCAGTCGATCCCGAGCACGACCTGATTACGATAGACGGAAACCGGCTTAAACCCGAACAGAAGATTTATCTGATGATGCATAAACCCCGCGGCCTGGTTACGACCGCCAGTGACGAGAAAGGACGCGAAACTGTCTACTCGATCCTGCAACTCTCGGGGGAATCCTTGCCGTGGGTGGCTCCCATCGGCCGCCTGGATAAGGCTAGCGAGGGGCTACTTCTGCTGACGAATGACTCTGAATGGGGCGCCCGCATCGCCGATCCGGAGAGCCATTTGGAAAAGACTTACCATGTGCGGATTGGATCGATAGCGAATGATGAACTCTTGAAACGAGTTCGGAGAGGGATCAAAACTCAAGAAGGGGACATCTTGGCAGCTTCGCATTGTCATTTGCTGCGCTCGGGCGAGAAAAACTGCTGGCTGGAGATCGTGTTGGATGAGGGCAAGAACCGGCAAATCCGTAGAATGTTCGAGGCGCTAGGGATCGAGGTCCTTCGCTTGTTGCGCGTCGCCATTGGGCCCTTGCAACTCGGGACCTTGGCAAAACGAACTTACCGGCAGCTCACAAATGAAGAGAAGTACGCGTTGGATGGTGCCCTGGCAGCACACGCAAATGCGTCTGCGCAGCAAAAACAGCCGCGTAGGCTTAAGGTTTACGCTAGATAACTTACTTCGATGAACGACCTGACAGTTCTGCCTGCAACTGAAATCGCGCAGCGTATCCGGGAGAAGAAAAATTCTCCGGTGCAAGTTGTCGATGCGCATCTGGCGAAAATCGAACGCCTTAATCCACAATTGAATGCTTACGTCCATGTGGATGCCGAACGCGTGAGACGCGAAGCGCATGTTGCGGAATCTGCGCTGATGTATGGCGCGTCTCTCGGGCCACTGCATGGCGTACCTATCAGCATTAAGAGTTCGATTGACGTCGCAGGCCAGAAGTGCGAGGCGGGGACCCGATTGAGGGCAGGTCATATCCCGCAAAGAGATGCGCCTTTAGTGTCACGGCTCAAGCAGGCTGGGGCAATTGTCCTCGGTGTGACGAATACGCCTGAAATGCTCATGGCGTGGGAGACCGATAATCTCCTTTATGGGAGAACCAATAGTCCGTGGGACCTCGATCGTACTCCGGGAGGATCGAGCGGTGGCGAAGCCGCGGCGATAGCGACGGGTATGTCGGCGGCAGGCGTTGGCAGTGACGGCGGTGGGTCAATTCGCGTTCCCGCACATTTCAGCGGCATCTGCGGGCTGAAGCCTACCCCGGGCCGCATTCCATCCACGGGACATTTTCCCGAATCCGGGGGGCCCTTTGCTTTTCTAGGAGTGGTTGGGCCCATGGCGCGCACGGTCGCTGACCTGAAAGTGCTGTTTGAAGTGATGCAAGGGCCGGACGATGGAGATACCTGCTCCGCCCTGGTCGCACTCCATTGGCCGACCGATGCGGAAACGAAGAAACTCAAGGTTGGCTATTTTGAAGATGATGGCCGCACTCCGGTCACAACGGAGATCCGCGAGGCAGTGAAGACTGCGGCGGGAGTCCTCCGCGGCGCTGGTTTTCAGGTCGAGCCTTTTCGCCCCGAGGGATTGGAAGCAGCCCGACAGGTCTGGCGTCAGTTTTTTGTCAAAGTCGGCGGGTTGGTGATTGAACCCATGTTCAAGGGCCGAGAAGCCGACTTGAGTCCTACTCTTAATCAATTCCTGGAGATGTCTCGCCGTGAGCCGGATCTTACGCGAGATGCGCTCCTTCAGGCTTGGTTTGTACGTGACGGTCTGCGAGTAAAAGTGCTGGCGCAGATGGCGAATTTTCCCATTGTTCTTTGTCCTCCCGCTGCTGTGGCAGCGTTTCGGCATGGCGAGCGCTCTTGGTCCGTTGGCGGCAAGGCGGTGGATTACTTTGACGCGTGGAGCTACGCCGAATGGTTCAACCTGCTAGGTAATCCGGCAGCAGTAGTTCCGGTCAGTCAGTCGGCGGACGGATTGCCGGTCGGTGTGCAGATTGTCGGCAGACCATGGCAGGAAGAACAGGTGCTATCCGTTGCGGGTATCGTCGAGCGAGGGTGCCACGCGTGGAGGCTACCGCCCTTTCACTAAGTCGCACGGATAGTATTTTTCAGTTATTTCATCGCTCCCGGCCGCTGGATAAGTTGTTGACTGCAGTGCATCGGTCACTGTGGAACCGATCACACTCTCGCGCTAGCGCAATTCCGTAATGCCTAATCCCCGGGGAATCGTCGGTCGATTGTTGTTGTGGCTGGTTGTATTTCTGACCG
>JASLEQ010000207.1 GCA_030151135.1 Candidatus Sulfotelmatobacter sp.
TCGCCTTGTCGTCGAAAGAGACCTGGATCGAGTTCCGCGGTCAGTAAGGCATCCTGAAAGCGCTCCACCATCCAATCGATGATGGAAACGATCATCTCAATGTCGAGATCACCGCGGAGTTCACCGCGTTGCACTCCGAAACGAACGAATTCGACGGTCCCGTAAGGATCTTCCGTTGTGAGAAAACGGTTGATCTCACGTTTCAGCGCAAGGTCGCTCCCGTAATTTCCGAGCAATGAGATGCGATAGGGAATCCAGTCTTCGTGAACCAGATGCTCGGTTCGCTGCAACCAGTAATGAAGCACTTCGAAAAATCCCTGATCTTTGACCTCCGTCGGAGCCTGGAGGTAGCGCGGGAAGGAACGGACGGCGCGCTTGTAGACCTCGAAGAAGAGTCCGTCTTTGCTGCCGAAATGCTGGAAGATTGAACCTTTCGCGATCCCGAGCGCGAGCGCAATGTCGCCCACGCGCACAGCGTGATATCCGTGCTCAGCGAAATGTTTCGTAGCGGCTTCGACAATGCGGCTGCGCTTGGCTTCGGAACGCGGACGCAACTTCAGCTGCCGCTGATAAAGGGGAGGGGCGACGGAGCTGCTTGCAATTCCCGGCATAATCGTGACTAACAGTCATGCCAGCATAATGCAGCACCGTCCACATTTCAACTTCATTTTAACGACGCCATACGATAGTGTTATTCGATTTTGCTTGAATGCAATGACTGGCAGTCATCCACAAAGAAACGGCATTTACGATGCAATTGTCATCGGTGCGGGGCACAATGGGCTGACTGCGGCCGCATATTTGGCACGCGCGGGCTTGTCAACCCTGGTACTAGAACGCCGGGACATTGTCGGCGGGTGCTGCGTCACGGAGGAAATCGCACCGGGCTGTCGAGTATCGACGACCTCGTACATCGCGAGCATGTTACGGCCGGAGGTCATCTCCGAGTTGCGACTGCCAGAATACGGATTGCGCATGATCCCGTGTGATCCGGCAATCCAGGTCCCCTTTCCGGACGGGCGTGTGGTCCCCTGGTGGGCGGACCGGGAAAAAGCAAGGGAAGAGTTTTCAAAGATCTCGTCGAAAGATGCGGCCCGCTTCGTGCAGGTCGATGATCAACTGAAGAAACTGGCGCGTTATCTCCAGCCGTTCTTCATGGAGCCGCCGCCGGAAGTTGACACTGGAGGTTTGAAAGGTTGGAGCGAGCTGTTTCGAGTGGGCAAGCGCTTTCGCGGAATTACGAATTCAGAGATCGCGCAGCTGGTTGCGTTCCTGACTGGAAGCCTTGGCGAGTTTCTCGACCAGAACTACGAATCGGAAAAAATGAAGACTATGTTTCTGGCCAATAACGTATATGGCAAACATGGCGGGCCCTATCAGCCAGGAACGGCAATCGGACTGTTGTTTCATCTGCTGAGTGGTGGAGAACATGAACTGCAAGGCTTTTACGGACACGTAATGGGCGGCATGGGTTCAATCACGCAGGCGATCGCGGCCTCAGGGAAAAATGCCGGAGTTGAAATAATTACGGGCACCGCCGTGGCGCACATCGATGTGCGAGATGGTCGCGCTAGGAGCGTTGTTTTAGAAGATGGCACGGAATTGCGGGCACGCATGATTCTCTCGAACGCCGATCCGAAACGAACCTTCCTGAAGTTTTTGGACGAGAAAGACCTTCCCGAGGATTTTTTGTTTGCAGTGCGTGGCATCAAGATGGCTGGCCCGTGCGCGAAGGTAAACATGGTTCTTTCGGAAGAGCCTCGCTTTACCGGAACTTCGCCCAATGCTACAGCGCTGGAGCGCACGTTCTATACGCTTGTGCCTTCTCTGGAATTTGCCGAGCGATGTTATGACATCGCTAAGTTTGGGGATATTCCTGAAGAGCTATGGGTGGACTGCGTGGTGTCGTCGAATGCAGACACCTCACTTGCCCCGGAAGGCAAACATATTTTGACGTGTTTCGTGCAGTACGTTCCGTATCATCTTCGCGAAGGAAATTGGGACGAGAAGCGCGAAGTCCTGGGTAATCGCGTAGTGAAGAAGATCGGGGAGTATGCTCCGAATGTTCCCGGCGCAATTATTGCGCGTCAGGTGCTGACGCCTCTCGATCTGGAGCGCACCTACGGCCTGACGGAAGGAAATATCTTCCACGGCGACTTGCGACTCGAGCAACTCTTCTTTATGCGCCCCGTGCCGGGCTGGTCGCAATATCGGACACCGGTGCATGGTTTGTATCTGTGCGGCGCGGGAGCACATCCGGGCGGTGGCGTTACCGGAGCGCCCGGCCGGAATGCAGCTCATCAGGCATTGCGCGATTGGAAAAAGGGGAAACTGCGGAGTTACGCGGCATGAACATCGAGACCGCTTCACTGCCGAAGACCGCAGACGTCGTAATTTTAGGCGCTGGGGTGATGGGCACGGCCATCGCCTTCCATCTGGCGAAACGAAAAGCAGGAAAGATCGTAGTGCTCGACAAAGACCACGTGGGACGGGGCGGGAGCGGACGATCGTCGGCGCTCATTCGCATGCACTACACGTTTCCCCCGGAAGTGCACTTGGCGCTCGTCAGCTTGAAGATGTTTCAGAACTGGCAGGACATCGTGGGGGCTCCGGGGGACTTCAAGAAGACAGGGTTCGTCCGCATCGTGCATCCTAATGAGATCGAGCGGCTAAAGCTGAATGTGGAGATGCAGCGTGGCCTCGGCGCGGCTGTAGAACTCGTCGATCGGCAGCAACTTCAGGAACTTGAGCCTGACTGGAAAGTCGAAGACGTCGAACTGGCAGCGTACGAACCTGACTCCGGCTACGGAGATGGGGCGGGCGTTGCCGGTGACTTCCTGGAAGCGGCGAGGAGTCTGGGAGTCCAGTATTTCCCGCGGACCAATGCGTCCAGCATAGCGTTCCATTCCGGACAAGCCATAGGAGTGGAGACCGACCGCGGCGAAGTTTCTGCTCCGACGGTGATTGTTGCGACGGGACCATGGTCGCGCCCGCTGCTTAAGCAATTGGACTACGATCTGCCCATCGAGTGCGAATACCATCAGGTCGCAATTTTGCGCAAAGTGGCCGACATGGAAGGCGGAGGATCCGCCTGCATAGATTCCGTCACTGCGACATATTTTCGCTCGGACGCGCACGATAAATTTCTGGTAGGAGATTTCTACGGCACGCGTCCGGTCGATCCGGACAATTTTCCTCAGCGAGCCTCCGATGATTCGCTGGAGGAGATCATCCAACGCGCCTGCCGGCGCATTCCCAAACTCGAAGGAGCAGAGATCATGCGCGGCGTGACCGGAGTGTATGACGTAACACCCGATTCGCGTCCTTTGCTGGGAGAAGTTCCAGGAGTGCGCGGGGTATATGTTTGCGCAGGATTTTCGGGCATGGGATTCAAGATCTCCCCGGCAATCGGGCTCGTGATGAGTGAACTTGTGCTCGATGGCGCGGGTAAGACGGTCGACATCAGTGCCTTCCACCCCAACCGCTTTGCCGAAGGTAAACCGATCAAACCGCAGTACGAGTACGTGGACGACTAGTCCTCAGGAGAAGGCATGAAGAAGAAAGGCATTCTCGAAAGGCTGAAAGAGGGTCCCGTCCTGGGCGACGGTGGATATCTATTGGAGCTTGAAAAACGCGGATGGGTGCGTGCGGGTCCGTTCACACCAGAAGTTGCCCTGGTATATCCCAATGCGCTTCGCGAGTTGCACGTCGAATTCCGGGAGGCTGGTGCGGAAGTGCTACAGGCACTCACGTTCTACGCGAGCCGCGACAAACTTGCTACCGTCGGACTTGAGAACCGGCTTGAGGAACTGAATCGATCGGCGGTCCGCGTCGCGAAGGAAGTTGCGGGAGATCGCTGCCTGGTTGCAGGAAACTTGAGTCTGACTTGGATGTACGAGCCGAACAGCCCGTCTGCTGCGGACCGGGTACGGAAAACTTTCGATGAGCAGTTGGCGGTGCAAGTCGATGAAGGAGTTGATTTCATCATCGGGGAAACCTTCTCATGGCTCGGCGAGGCTCTGATCGCGGTGGAGCGCGCCCAAAAAACCGGATTACCCGCGATGGTAACAATCTGCTTTGAGAATAAAAAAAAGACGGCGGAGGGAAAGAGTGCGGCGGACGCCGTGAAGGTATTGTTCGATGCAGGCGCTGACATCGTAGGCATGAATTGCCTGCGACCGCCGGAACATATTCTCGGTCCGATGGAACAGATGCGGAAGGCCGTGTCGGGCTACCTAGCATGTCAGCCCGTCGCGTATCGAACTCCGAAAGACAAGCCGGACTTCACCAGCCTTCCGGAATTCCCTTACGCGCTCGATCCACTACAACTCACGCGGAAAGAGATGGCGGACTATGCCGTGCAAGCACGCGATCTGGGAATCAACTTTATCGGCGCATGTTGCGGCACGGTCGCGATGCACATTCGCGAGATGGCGCGGGCGCTGAACAAGCTTCCTGAAGATTCGCGTATCTGGAAAAAAGGCGGCGAGAAGCCAATGTCAGCGTACGAGTACTACGATCACGATCATCTGACTACGAAGTAAGCGATTGCTGCAATCAGAGAAATGCGGGCCCGAGTGAGGCCCGCATCTTTATTGCTGACGGATTCACGGCGTTCCCCCTGACGCTAACCAGCCTTGCGAACTCCTGGGTCCACCGCATGCACTAGCGGCATTTCGACCAGGTGTTCGGTCAAAAACCAGCTTTGCAGTTCGTTGGTACGCAGCACGTCGCTGATCACCATGTCGTTGCTGCCGTCATCACCGAGTTCATCGGCTTTCTTGGCAATTTCACGGCATTCCCCAATGATCAGTTGATGGGCATCAACCAGACGTGAGATTTGGACTGGCACCTCTTCTCTGCCTTTCGGCGGACGCTCGATGCGAGTGGTTTCCGCGATATCGTGGGCCATGGCGAGCGAAACCCCACCCAGCAATTGAATGCGTTCCGCGATGGTGTCGACGATCTCGACCTGCTCGGCGAAATGCTTGTCGAATAACAGGTGCAACTGATAGAAGGTGGGTCCCGCGACCTGCCAATGCGACTTCTTGTATAGATCGCGCAGGGTGGTGCTGTCGGCCAGAAGTTGATTCAATTGTTCGGTCATCTCCAGCCGCACGGCTTCATCAAGATCGAGCGGCAACGCGTGCGAAACCGTGCCGTAAGCCTGAATTTCGGCGGCGCGCTGATGAACACGAGGCTGTGCATTGATCCGGGACTGGGATGAATTCTGGATCTCTTTTTTCGGCATTAACCCTCCTCATAGAAAACGACGGTGTCACGACCTTGAGCTTGGATGCTGCAATGTGCAGACGCGCTCCTACATTTTTGGATCAGTTCTATAGTTGCTGAGTTTAGCTGGATGCCGGACTCCCGGCCCGATGTTTGACGGTGCGAGTTGCGGTTGCTATGATCAAACTGCGGGGTGGAGCAGTCTGGTAGCTCGTTGGGCTCATAACCCAAAGGTCGGTGGTTCAAATCCACCCCCCGCAACCAACCTAAACCCTTCAGGCTACGTTTCTTGCGTGGCTTTTTATCGCACCACATCTTCCCCCATTTCAGGTGCATTGGGTCTAAGAACGAGATGCAGGCTTACTTTGCTAGCAGGCAGACGACGCTAGCGGCGAGGCGTTATTGTCGAGGGG
>JASLEQ010000646.1 GCA_030151135.1 Candidatus Sulfotelmatobacter sp.
CATGCTGCCACCTTGATCGTAGTCGCCGGTCAGGATGATGCCCACGTCACCCTCAACGGTAAACCTCAACACCAAGCCACGCAGGCTGGTCAACTGCGGCTGCCCAATCTCGAGCCCGGCGACTTTGTCGTCAAGGTTTCGAAAACCGGCTTCCAGGATTCGCCGGAACAAAAAATTCGCATACGCGACGGTGAAGATGCCAAGCTGATCTTCAGCTTGCAGCCTCAGGTTCATCTGGCCTCTTTGAGCATTCAAGGCGGTTCTCCGGGGACCGCCGTTTTGCTCGATCAAAGTCCCATCGGCGCCATTCAGGCAGACGGAACATTTTCGGCTTCGAACCTCAATCCCGGAGACCATACGATCGAACTCCGCAAAGACCGGTTTAAGCCGCGCCAGTTCAAGAAACATTTCGATGGTGGTGGAAGCGTATCGCTGAATGCCTCCGATGTGGCTCTCGAGGCCGCCCCCGCCGAACTGAAAATCACGTTCACGCCGCCGGATGCCTCCGTCGCACTTGTCAAAGGTGATCTCTTGAAGATCGTCAGCAGCGGCGTTCCGTTAAATCTGCCCGCGGGCACCTATACCCTGACGGCACGCACTGCCGAAAGGTTCACCCGCTGGGCTACGCTCGAAATCATTGCTGGCCAATCCAAGACCTTGGACTTATCTCTTTCACCCAACGGAATGTCAAAGTGGGACGATCCGTCCGGATGGAAACACGAAGGAGATTCGTTTACCCGCAAAGGCGGAGACTACGTCCTCTACGGCGTCGTGCCTACTTCCGGTACGCTGTCATTTACCGCCACCCCGGTCAAAGGACGAATGGTGCAGTGGGTACTCAACTACGTCGATGCCAAGAATTACATGCTCCTGCAAATCGACGAGAACAATTTCTATCGCAGCGTCATTCGCAATGGACAAAAGTCCGATGAGATCATCGTCCCTCATAAGCTCGAGAAGAAAGCACTACGTACCCTGCAGATCCGCGTAAGCGCCACCGAAATCGTCCATCAGATCAAGCAAGGAGATAGTTGGCGAGTCCTCGATCGCTGGACGCAACCCGGCATCAACCTCGGCGCAGGAAAGTTCGGCTTCTATATTCCCGGCAGCGATCAAATAGCCATATCCGGTCTCGCGCATTACGCCGACCTGAATGTCCGCTAGGTGGCTTTCATGGTCAGGCTGGCCTGTTTCCGCCGTGGCTATCGCTGCGCTTCCGCGTCGTGATGTCCGAAATCCAGCCCGAAATGCGGCTCCGATTTCGTTCCCGTGATCTTGAATGGAAGCTCGGTGCCCGCTCCATGTTTTGAGAAGAAAGGATCGACCGGCTTCAGCAAGATCGATTTCCATCCAGTTGTCATCTGGGATAACTTGGCCTGCATTTGGAGCTTGCCATGAAAATCGAAAATATTGCCGTCAAGACTGTACTGTCCTGTCACTTGCGACCGCACGCCCGGAATTACAAACTGGAGATCCGAAAACCGCAACGATCCATTGCTGAGACGAAACGTTCCCGTGAGTTGTGACGCTACGTTTACATCCGCATGGGCCTGGGCCAGACGCGGTTCGGCACGCGCACGCAGGCTCAGAGCATCCAGGCGGTCCTGGATCTTGTCGTTGGAAAACTCGCCATTCGAAATCGAAAACTTTCCGTTCAGCCGCAAGCGATCGGCCACGTCCTGATTACCCGGCAGCAAACTCATCAGCGCGTGCATCACGATGGGGCCCGTCATCACCGGCGGATCCGTCTTCACTCCAAGCCGCAACAAATCTTCCACCCGCGCCTGGTTCATGACCACATTGAGTTCAATGTCATGCCCGGCTGGACTTTTCACTCGGACCACCTTCCCGCTGGCGGTAAATGCCGTGTGCAGGAAGCTCGCCTTTACGGGTTCGAGATACGTATCGCCATCGGTGCCGTCGACAATCGCATGAAAGTCGGTGTGCAGCGGTACTGGATGCCCACTGCGCGCCAGGCGGAAGTCGGGCGTATCGGTTTTCCCCTCCACTTCAATTCGCCCCAGCGTCCCCCGATAATGCCCCAGGGAAGAGAGCGTGCCCGCGATTCCGTGAAAGTTCCCCAAATCAGCGTGAGAGAAAGAATAGTCTCCGGAAATCGCCGTCGCCCGCGGCTTCGTTTCCTGAAAGGGACCGAAATAACCCACGGACTGGATATCTCCCACCGGCTTCGGATTTACCAGCGTGGCCTGAAACCGCATCGGCTTGTCCGCGCCAATATCTTCCATTTTTAGATGGCTGATGGCGAACACCAGCGGCTGCTTCTCCGGCTTCCTGGTGTTCACGACTAGCTCGGTGTCCTCACAATTTAATTCGTCCACAACGATCTTCATCCGCCGCGACGATTTGCGAATATCGCTCAGGTCCTGGATGTCTTCTTTCGGCGGAATGTTGAGCACCAGGCCTTTCACATAAACGGTGTGAACATGCATGGGCGAACGGAACAGGCTGCGAAGCGAAGTCTGGAAGCGAAACTCATCGACTCGAATAAGCGGCTGAATACCGGGCGCGCTCGGATTCGGATCGACCATCCCGTAAATCTTCAATCCCCTGCCGTGCACCGCCAGCCCGTCGTAAGCGGAAACGTCAAGGCCGCCGAGTTCCACTTTGCCCTTAAACCGCGCGGACAGGGTGTCGATCACGCGTGCCCGGAGAATTGGAGCGGCATGGGAGGCCGCATAGAAAACAGCAAAACCAAAGACAATGGCGAGCGCCAGCAGCCCGCCCAAGATCCAGCGCCATTTGTGCCGTAGCCGTTTTGATCCGCCGGGGATGGGAGCATTCGCGACTTCAAGGGGATCCGGACCCCGACGCTGAGGGGAAGCCGACATTCTTTACTAGCCCATGCCGACCCGAAACATTTGTCAATCGGGCAAAACCCGAAAACTGGATGCTAACCCCAGTAGATCCGTATTTGTCTGTCCACGATGGCGACATTCACGCGGTCGCTTACCGTCAACCGCAATCAGAATCCCTTCGCATTTCGTCGCAGGCCGTTCATATTGATCCGCGCGTACAGGTCAGGAGCTTCGTCTTGCTGATCTGCCATCAGAATTTCTTCTCGGGAGCCATAGCCGCGTTCCTGAGCGGAGTTCGAAACTATACACGCGCGCACCTCGCCTTCGCTCCACCGGATGGGAACTGGAAAGCGCTGGCAGGAGCAGTAGAGAAGGTATTCATCTATTGCGCCGCTGCGTCCCCCTTCCACATAGGACCCATTCGCGTACGGGCTGCGGCCGATCAGGTAGCGGGTGAGACAGTGCGGGCACGCAACACAGTGCCGGATTCGGTAAGTCATGGGGCCCTGAAGCCGTTGGTAACGTTCAGCAGTCGTTTTAGTGCGCCAGAGCGTCCCGATTTTCTTTCGCCCAGTCGCTATCCGGAGGAACCGGTTTCATCGGAGGCCCACCTTGCGTTCCGCAGGCACACGGCCCTTCCATCTTGGCCTCTGTCATGCAGGCACAAGACTTGGTCTGCAAGCAGGCGCAGACGTAAACCATCTTCTCTGGTTTCTTGGAACGGCCGCTTGATGAAAGAGTGGCAAGCAAAGATAAAGCAACCACGGCAGAGCCAAACCTTATTCGTCGCATCGAGTGTTCCCCCAAAACAGTTCTGGTTCATCCAGCTTGCGGCCAGAAGTGGCATTACGCAATATCCACTTGACGGTACAATTGAATAGCCATTATGGTGCGCCCATGAGAAAGGCTCCCTCCGGGTTGACGCCGGTATTTCAAGTCCA
>JASLEQ010000672.1 GCA_030151135.1 Candidatus Sulfotelmatobacter sp.
AGAACTCGTTTCGAGTTCAGGTTGGGTATAGGAATCATGATAAAGCGTGTATACGCCGTGCTCGGTTCCGCATTGTTGACCGCTCCTCTGCTGCTCGGGCTCGATTCGCCCTTGCATTCACGGGTAAAGCTTGAGCCAGCGCCGAAAGAAGTGCAGATGCGAACCGGCGGCTTCCAGGTGGGGCCGCGCACAAAAATTTTCGTCCAACTTGGCCATCAGTCTGAAGACCGCATCGCCGCCGAAACCCTGGCGGAAGAAGTCCAGTCGCAGGCCGGCTGGAAGCTCAGCATTTTAGGAATGAAGTCTGCCGCAAAAGCCGAAGATGGAGCCATCGTTCTCGCTCGTCTGCAAGATTCCCGCGTGCGCAAGTTCCTGGCCCAGAATGGTCTCAAAGCCGACGAGGCCGTCGGGCAACAGGGATATCTCCTGTTTTCCGATCATTCCCATTTGATCGTTGCTGCCAACTCCGGTGAGGGACTCTTTTACGGCGTCCAAACTTTGCGGCAACTTCTGCAGCCCAAAGAGAACGGACTCGTTTGCCCGGGCATCGGAATCCGCGACTGGCCGGGACTCCAGAATCCTGGACTGCACAACGAAGCTCAACCCAGCCTGAGTCAGTTGTCGGCGCCTCATTTTCTGACCTCAAAATAATTCGGATCAGCTCCTTGCGAGGCGTCCTTTGCGGACGCCTTTTCTTTTTGCCCGCACATACCATCGAAGGGCCGCGTGCGCGTTGCCCTTCCGGCATCACTCGCGGCTACGCTTCCCTTCGCATAGAATCCATCCATGTTTTCTGAACGGACAAATTGGTCCCTGACGAGAAATCGTTTTACCGAGGCCGTCGAGGACCTGCGCATGCGGGGCGTGAACTTTCTGGATCTCACCGCTTCGAATCCAACCCGCGTCGCATTGACCTACGATTCCGCTGCAATTTTGCATGCGCTTCAGTCCCCGCGCGCCCTCGATTACGATCCCGAACCCAAGGGATTGCTTTCGGCGCGGGAAGCTGTCGTGCGCTACTACCACGAAGCCTCATCCGCCGCGCTTGATCCTCAAGACATCGTGCTCACCGCCAGCACCAGCGAAGGCTACTCCTACGTCTTTCGCTTGCTCTGCAACGCCGGTGATGAATTGCTCGTGCCCAAACCAAGCTATCCGTTGTTCGAGTTCCTGGCCGATTTGCACGACGTGAAACTGGTTCCCTATCCGCTGATCTATGACCACGGATGGCAAATGGATTTTCACTCGATGCAGAAGGCGCTCACGCCGCGCACCCGTGGCGTCGTCATTGTGCATCCGAACAATCCGACCGGATCTTACGTGAAGGCCACAGAGTTCGCATCGTTGAATGACTTTTGCCGTTCCCATGAATTGGCTTTGATCGTGGATGAAGTCTTTCTCGACTACTCGCTCGATTCGCAATCCCATTCAACCTTCGCCACCAATCGCGACGTGTTGACATTCACCTTGAGCGGCTTGTCCAAAATTTCTGCACTGCCTCAAATGAAGGTCGCGTGGATCGTCACGAGCGGCCCCAACGATCTCGTCGGCACGGCCATTGCTCGCCTCGAAATCATTGCCGACACCTATCTGTCGATGAATGCTCCTGTTCAATGGGCAGTCCCGGCGTTACTCGAGCATCGGTCCGATATTCAGCGGCAATTGATGGAACGCGTTCATGCAAATCTGCAAGAACTCGATCGCCAGCTCGCATTGCAGAAATCCTCACAGCGCTTGCAGGTCGAGGGCGGTTGGTACGCGGTCCTGCGGGTTCCAGTCACGCAATCGGATGAACAACTCTCCATCGACCTGCTTCGGCAAAAGTCCGTGTTGGTCCATCCCGGACACTTTTACGATTTCGAGAGCGACGGCTATCTGGTGCTGAGCTTGATTCCGCAGGTGAACGATTTTCGAGAGGGAGTATCGCGCGTGCTCGCGCATCTGAACGCGTAACAGTTGCCGGTGAAAACTGATCGCGATCTCCAATCTCTCAGACCAGCCGTAGCATTTCACCCGCCGCTGACCGCGGGCACAATAGAAATCTGGCTTCCCTCTTCTAGCCGCGTTGCCAGGCCTCCGGTAAAGCGGATGTGCTCGTTCCCCACAAAAATATTGATGTGCTGCCGAACTTGACCCTGTTCGTTGATCACGCGGTCGCGCACTCCCGGATGGAGCCTCCACAGCGCGGTCAACGCATCGGAGACGGTAGACTCCGGCATCGAGATCTCAACCAGGGCTTTGCCCCCAGTAAACTCGCGCAACGCAGCCGGGATATGAAAAGTGATCACCAAATGCTAATTCCGTTTCGCGCGCCGCTGAGTTTCTCGCCTGCGCGATCGGCTCGCTCGCACAGATTTTCGCGATGCCGGAGCGCGCGTTGCTTTCGAAACTTCGACTGGCATGATGGAACCATCCTCGATGACTGCCGTGCGCACGCAGACGATCGAAGGCAGGCCGTCGTGTATCTTCTGCCACGTCTTCCCTTCATCGTGCGACCCAAAAAGCTGACCGCTTCGAGTTCCAAGATAAATTCCGACCGGATCCTGTGCGTCAACCGCTAACCCATCCCGCAAGACAGTTTCGTACGCTTCTTTTTGCGGCAAGCCCCGCATGAGCGGCTCCCACGAAGCCCCCGCACTGCGAGTGCGGTAGACCCGCAGGCGTCCATCGCAGGAACAGCGAAACACGTCTGATTCCACCGGAACGATGTACACGCAGTCGGGATTGTGCGGATGTACCACGATCGGAAAGCCGAAGTCGGAAGGAACGCCATTCGCTATGTCCGACCAATTGTCGCCGGAATCATCCGAGCGATAAATTCCCCAATGGTTTTGCAGGAACAGCCGCTCCGGTCGCGAAGGATGCAAAGTAATCTTGTGCACGCACTGCCCGAACTCCGGATACTTGTCCGGCATAAACATCGCGCGAATCCCCCGATTCCGCGCGGTCCAGGTGAGGCCGGCGTCGTCGGTACGGTAAACGCCGCCGGCAGAAATCGCGACGTACATCCGTTGCTTGTTCGATGGATCAAGCACGACCGAATGCAGCGCCAGTCCACCATTGCCGGGCACCCAGCGCGGACGGTGAGGATGATCGAAGAGGCCGCGCACCAGCGACCAGTTTTCGCCCGAGTCACGCGTTTCGAATAGCGCCGCAGGTTCGACTCCGCAATAGAGAACGTTGGGCTGATCGGCAGGCCCAGGCGTGATCTGCCAGATGTTCTTGAGCGACGTCCCAGTATCGGCGGGGAAACGAATAGGAGACTGTGGAGGATTTGTCCAGCTCTTGCCGAAGTCGTCGCTGGACCGAAGCATGGTTCCCCAATAGCTGGCGGTCGCGGCCCATATGCGGCGCTGTCCGGCGCGGCCATCAAACACCAGCGCATACACTGGCAGGCCGTGAAAATACGGTCCGGCGAGCTCCCATCGCGTGCGCTGCGCGTTCGAGCGGAAGATGAACGCTCCTTTCATGGTGCCCACAAGGAGGAGGAAGTCTCCTTTCTTCACGCGGGCGTGGCGCACGTTGTGCATGGTCGTGACCGGCGGTTGCGCGGCATCGGGGCTGGTGGCGGTGACGATCGCGCCCGACTGCACGGCCTCTAACGCGGCCTGCACTTCGCCGGCGGTCTGATAGCGCTGCATCGGCTCCTTGGTAAGGCAGCGCTGGATCACGGCCCACAATCCGGGCGGCACAGGCGGCCCGAGCGGCTTGGGCATCTCGCGGATGATGGCGGAACTGATCTCGAATCCCGTCCGTCCTTCGAACGGCAGGTGTCCGGAGCAGAGTTCATACAGGACGACGCCGAGCGCCCACAGGTCGCCGCGAGCATCGGCGGCATCTCCGCGAAGTATTTCGGGAGCCATGTAAGGAAGCGTGCCGCTGACGCTGGACCCTCCCTGCACTGTGGAGAAGGACATGGTGGGCGCGTCGAGCACGCCTCCGCCAACACGTTTCGCCAAGCCAAAGTCCAGGACTTTCAAGAGTCCGTCGGACGCGACGACGACATTGGTGGTCTTGAGATCGCGATGCACGATGCCGCGATCGTGAGCGCGCGCCAGCGCACCAGCAATCTGGATTCCGTAACGCAACACGGATTCCGGCGAGAGCCCAACGCCGGCGCTCATGACATGGAGCGACTTCCCTTCAACCAGCTCCATTACGATGTAAACATCGCCATCGACTTCGCCGACTTCATAGATCGTGCAGATATTGGGATGTCCGAGCGAAGAGGATGCGCGCGCTTCTTCGAGCAGGCTCTGGCGTCCGGAGCTGTCGATGGCAGAACTTTTCTTGACGACTTTCAGCGCAACGTCGCGGTGCAGGACTTCGTCATGAGCGCGATAAACCACGCCCATTCCGCCTTCACCGAGCTTGGCGATAATGCGCCAGTGTCCGACAACCTGCCCGATCACAAGAACCCCTTTGAGTCATGCTAAAGGGAAAAGCTTGCGAAGAAAACAGAAAGCTGCGCGGAGTCTTCAGAGGTGGAAGAATTCCCGATCAGAACCAGCCGCCTGACGGCACCAGTCCATTCAGCCGCATGTAGGTGACCAGATTGCCATAGTGCAAGGCGTCATGATTTCCCACTTGCGTGAGAAGAAACATCTTGTTCGTCGGGTGCCCGAAGAAGTCTGCCGGATCGTCGAGGTGCGTGTCGGGGAACCCCGCGTACACTCCATCGCAGTAATCGAACGAGCCTTTGAGGTATGCCACGATCTCGACCTTCGAACCTTTCCCCACGGTTGCGGATGGCCGCGCTTCACCTCTGGCGTTCGAACACAAAATGTAAGATATGTCCGCCAGGTGAATCACGATCTCGCCAAACGAACGCACGTCCTTCGTCGGCCGGTAGCTGTATTTCAACTCAGGCATGGCCTCCGCCGACTTCATGATCTTGTCTTCCATATTTCTACGGAAAATGGACAGCGTCTTCGTCATCGGAGTCGGATTGGGCAGGTCAGACGAGATTTGGGCGCTTGCCCGTGGCATCAGAAAACATGCCGATACGATACCAACCGACACCGCCGCTAGAACACAGGACCGGAACCGAGAGCCCAGGCCAGCCCTTCGAATCCCCGTTCTTGCCGACTTTAGACGGGTTGGTCCGGTCAGCATCTCCGTCGAGTTACCAATCGCGCGATGTTGATCTAACTTGAAAGTTTGCATTAGACGTCCTCGTCAGCCCTCGCATGCATGCAAGCTTCCAGTTCGCGCGACGGGCGATATACCCTTCTTGTCTTTAAAGAAAGGATACGCCGCAGACTGCGGATTTCCGCCCGATGTCCATTTTCGATCAAGACTGTTCAAGACCGGTCGCCTCCCGCTGGAGTTCAAATGAGTGAGTAATCAGTCGCAGTGTCTTATTACGACAGATTGCCATGAAACATACCGGGCTCGTGATGTATCGATCGACGGTTGGGAAACGCGCGGACCGAAATTTGGGGACAAGGAAATGTCCGGACAGACGGAACGTTTCTCATTATTCTTCTCCGGAATCCAACCCGTGCTTCCCATCACAATCCTCTGTGATCGCACTCCTAGCGATTGCTACCCCCTCCTTGCGAGACTAAATTAGCCGCAAGTCTAACCAGCCCCGCCAAAATTGGCGGGACTTTTCTTTTCGGGCCGAAACACCGCGCTATCGTTTCGCCCGAAATAAGGAAACCAGTTCTTTGAAAACTCGATACGCAGCAATCAGGTCAAAGCGGGATCGCCAAGCAAAGGGTTCTCTCTGCGTAACTCTGCGCCTCTGTGGTAAAGGTTTTTCGAATGCGGGAAGCCGCAAGGGCCAAGCCGAGGACCGAAGACCAAAGACCCGCCCCGAACCATGTCCTGATTTATCAGAAACAGCAACTTCTTTGTTTCCAAGATTTTGCCCGCATCTCATTGCAAGCAATAGATTAAATCGAAGTTTTCCTGTAACTCGATGATTCCAAAGATTCCCCCGGGAGGGGGTAGGAGCAAAAAATGTCGGATTATCCCAGTCGTTGTCAGCATGTCAAAGTCAATGGCGTACAGTGCGGATCGCCCGCGCTGCGCCGCAACCGTTTCTGTTTCTTTCACAAACGTTTTCGCGACGAGCGCATCCGCCTCTCCGCCGACCGCGCCCGCCGCAGCCGCGGCACCTTCATCCTGCCCGTTCTCGAGGACGCCAACTCGATTCAAATTGCCCTCATGGAAGTCATGCGCCTCCTGCTGTCCAATCAGATCGAGCACAAAACCGCCAGCCTGATGCTTTATGCCCTGCAGACCGCCAGCAGCAACCTGCGCAATACCAGCTTCAATCCCCAGATGCACAACGTCATCCTTGATCCGCGCGATGCGGCGATTACGCCGCTGAATTATCGCGCCTGGGAAGACGACGAGTTCGAGGAAGAAGACGAAGAAGAGGAACTCGACGAAGTCGAAGCTGCCGTCGAACAGGCCAAGCGTGAAGCCGCCGTTGTCGCCCGCCTGCAGGCGCAGGAAAGAATCAAGGTCCGCGAAAGAGCGCGCCAGACGGAGAAAGACCGCGAAGCGCTGCGCAAATGGTCCGACGAGCATCCCGACCAGGACGAATGCTACCTCGACGCGGATGGCAGGGTCGCTCATCGCCCCAGGAAGCCTCCCGTCAGCGCGACCCTCGCGAAAACCCGCGCTAACGTTGTGAATGCGATCCACCAGAACTTACCCGCTCTGACCAGCGCGGTCGTCGAAGCCGCGCGCGAGGAGGAAAAACAAAAGTAGCGAATCCGTTTCGCTGGGGGAAATAAGCATCGATCAACGCGACGCGAAAGCACGCTCCTTTGAATCATGCAGCCGCGGATGAAGCCTTTAGAAGCCGTGGTGGCTTTCTGTGAAGTCTTTCGATTTCGGCAGTTGAGAAACCTTTTATCGCAGAGGTCGCTGAAGGCTCGCAGAGAGCGCTGAGAAGGTCGGAGGGGGCGTTTACTGAGACGGGATCAGAACGGCTGCGGAGGCGACGCATTTCCAGGTGCCGTTGAGGTTGACCCAGGTGTCCAGAAAACGTTCGCGGCGGGTTGTGGTTTTGCCTTTGTCTTTGCTCTGGCTGCGGAAGATCCCGATGACGACCGCTGATCCGCCGTAGACATCAACTTTGCTTTGTTCCGTGACGGCCTGCGACGGAACCTGGTATCCAGCCGTCTTCAGACTGGTGAGGAATTCACGCTTGGTCTGCATGCTGCCGTCGATGTCGATGGAGACGAAGTTATCGGCGAGGAGCATGTCGAGTGCCTTGGTGTCGTTCGTCTCGAGGGCGCGGTTCCAGGAATTGTCGAGGGCGAGAACGCGAGCGCCATCGACGGAGTCAGAGGATTGTCCCCACGCGAGGCTTGCGCCTATGCAGAGTGCGATTGCAACAACCGCGAGCGGCTTCACAAGCGTGCCCTCCTCGACCAACGGTCAATCAGAATGATTTTGGTGAAGCGGCCGCACCTTTCCTTTGCATGGCATTCTACATCGCGACTCGGCCAATCATGTCGACGACGTGGACACCCCGTACGGACGAGGCATTGGCAGCCTCGTTCCCCGCACAACTCAAAGCGCGTTTGTCGGGCCACCGAGCAAGATTCTTGGTCAGCGGCGGCGACGCCAGCCGAGCCATAGGCCGAGGCCAATGCCTGCTGCGATCGCTCCGGCAAGCTTTTTTCTGCTGGTGATGGGGACGAAGCGCGTTGGGTGCTCGCTGACTTCGATGACGCCGACGGGAATGGCCCTTGCTCCGCCTCCACCGCCGCTGCCTTCACCGCGAGCACTGGATTGACCGACGCCGCCGGTCCCACCTCCTCCGCCGTATCCGTAGGCGATTTTGGCGACGGGGATGATGGTCTTGCCCTGGGCGGCGATGGGCTCTCCGTACACGGATTTCACGTTGGCGGTGAGAATGCTTTCTTTGAGCGATTGCAGGATTTCAAGGCTGGACATGGAGAGTACTCCTTGTATGAAGGTACCGGGTTGGATGACGAAGGAAGCAGTGAGGTTTCGCGTCAGTGTTTGCGATCGGCGGAAAGGCAGGCCAGTGGTTTCATGTCGGTTCTCCGCATCAAGGGGATCATAGAATCCAGCGGTTCGGCTTTCGGCGTGATTTCGTGTAAGACCGGGTTTTTCAACAGCGACCGTCGCAGTCAAAGAGGTACAAGGAATTTGCGACGACTCGCCATACCACGCGCCCCCAGACTCGAGGGACTGTGTTTCATTAGTCCGAATGGGCTGACCGCATCATCAGCGAGTGATCCACCACGTTCCAGGCAGCGGGTCGTGTTGAAAAGTCTCGCTAGCACTGGGCGGAAGGGCGAGATTCTTTGCCGCAACAAAAAGCCTCGCTCTTGCGAGCGAGGCTTTTGATGTTGCTACCGGCTGACAGCTGATGGCTGACAGCCCGCGGGCGTGGGCGCCCGCCCCACATACTTCTTAGTACATGTCGCCCATTCCGCCGCCGTGTCCTGGGGCCGCGGGAGCTTCCTTCTTTTCCGGAATCTCCGCGATCAGGGCTTCGGTGGT
>JASLEQ010000701.1 GCA_030151135.1 Candidatus Sulfotelmatobacter sp.
TCGCCAAGCTTCATGTTGTTAAGTCCATGCACGAGCGTAAAGCGCTAATGGCCGATCTGTCCGATGCCTTCATCGCGCTTCCCGGCGGCTTCGGAACGTTCGAGGAATTCTTCGAGGTCCTGACCTGGAGCCAACTCGGCCTGCACCTTAAGCCGTGCGGAATCGTCAATGTGCTCGATTACTACTCTCCGCTGCTCGCGATGCTCGACCATGCGGTCGAACAGCGTTTTCTCAAACCTCAAAACCGCGCGTTAGTTTTATCGCGCAATACACCGAAAGAATTATTGGAAGCCTTCGACCAATGGCGGCCAGTACACGTGGAGAAGTGGCTGGATCGAGAAACGCGGTAGCTCGAAATCCTCCGCGATCTCTGCGCGCTCAGCGGTTAAGGCTTTTGAGGTTTGACCCGCCGAAAAAGCGCGTGATACGGTAATCAGTCACGCATCCCGGCAGCCAGCCACTGCTACGCTGATTGAGGTTTTCACTTTGTCGTCGGTCGAGGCTCCCGTCATCCGCAAGACTGCGCTGAACGCCGTCCATCGCCAGATGGGCGCGAAGATGGTCGAGTTCAATGGCTGGGACATGCCGGTGGAATATCCTGCATCAATTGGCGGCGGAATCATCAACGAACACATGGCTGTCCGCACCGGCGTTGGAATTTTCGATGTCAGCCACATGGGCGATATTCGCCTCGCAGGACCTCAGGCCTTGGACGCCGTTCAGCATATCTCGATGAACGACGCGTCAAAGCTCGCCATCGGGCAGGCGCAGTATTCGGCGCTGCTCTATCCGCAAGGAACTTTCGTCGACGATGTCATTGTGCACCGGCTCGGGGAAGAAGACTACCTGCTCGTTATTAATGCCGGCACGCGCGAAAAGGATTTCAACTGGGTGCGGGACAACACGCGACAGTTCGACTGCGATGTGCAGAATCTGTCGGACGACTATACCCAGATCGCGATCCAGGGACCGAAAGCCGTCGATCTTCTTCAGAAGCTGACTGATGCGGATCTGGGCAAGGTCAAGTTCTATTGGGTGACGCGAGGCAGGCTTTGCGGTTTGCCGAACATTCTTATGGGACGCACCGGCTATACCGCAGAAGATGGTTTCGAGATCTACGTCCCTGCCGATGAGAGCACGAGTGCGCGGGTTTGGAACGAGATTCTCGCCGCAGGCAAAGAGTTTGGCGTTGTCCCTTGCGGCCTCGGCGCGCGCAACACGCTCCGCCTTGAAGGCAAGCTTCCCCTCTACGGGCACGAGATTTCCGATACGATTAATGCCTGGGAAGCGGGGCTCGATCGCTTCTGCAAGATGGAGAAGCCCGAGTTCATCGGGCGCGACGCGCTGGAAAAAGCCAAAGCGGCAGGCGTGAAGCGCACATTGGTCGGATTAGAGATGACCGAACGTGGCATCGCTCGCGACGGCTACAAAGTTCAGGACGAAGCCGGGCGCGAGATCGGAGATGTCACCAGTGGATCTCCGGCGCCGTTCCTGAAGAAAAACATCGCGCTCGCGTATTTGCCGGTCGAGCATTCCGCCGTAGGCGCGAAAGTAAAGGTAGAGATTCGCAATCAAGGCGTAGAAGCCGTGGTTGTCCCAACGCCGTTCTACAAGCGGCCAAAGAAAGCCGCTTAGTTGCAACGAAATTAGCTAGAAGCTAGCAGCCAGGAGCTAGAAGCTTTATGCCCTATCCCGCAGATCGCAAATACACAAAAGAGCACGAGTGGATTCAGGTCAACGGCAACTCAGCCACGGTTGGCATCACGGATTACGCCCAGCAGTCGCTTGGCGACATCGTATTCGTCGAGACGCCAAAAGTCGGGGCTGACCTGACCGCCGGAAAGACTTTTGGCACCGTCGAATCGGTGAAAGCTGTGTCGGACCTGTTCGCACCGGCGTCTGGCACGGTGACTGAGGTCAACACCGACCTGGCTACTTCGCCCGAAAAGGTGAATAAAGATGCTCACGGCTCCTGGATGCTGAAGATGACGCTGAAAAACCCGGGCGAACTCGATGGCCTTTTGTCAGCCGCCGACTACGATAAATTCGTAGCCGAAGAAGCAGGGCACTGATTCCTTCGTGAACGTTATGTTCCTGGTTGGTTGAAGGTTTTTTGATTGAAGAGTCTGTTCCCTCGATGAAAATTGCGCCATACGCAAGCGCCGCCATCTACACAAAAATCCAACTGACCCTAAGCTACATCTATATAACTTCCTATGCGCTATTTACCTAAATCTCCGGCCGACCGCGAAGCGATGTTGAAAGCCATCGGCTTGCGCTCGGTTGACGACTTGTTTGCGCCCATCCCGGCGGAGTACCGCCTCAATCGCGATCTCAACATTCCCCGTCAGATGGCGGAATCCGAGATTGTCGATTTCTTCCGCCAGCGCTCGCGCGAGAACGGCGACGAATACACCAGTTTCCTCGGCGCCGGAGCCTACTTCCACTATCGCCCGGTCATCATCGACAGCTTGATCTCGCGCGGCGAGTTCCTGACTGCCTACACGCCGTATCAGGCAGAGATCTCGCAAGGCACGCTGCAATCAATCTTCGAGTTCCAGACGATGATCTGCGAACTTACCGGCATGGAAGTGGCGAATGCCTCGATGTATGACGGTTCGACCGGAGCGGCCGAGGCCGTGATGATGGCGGTGCGGCTTACTGGGCGTCGCTCGGTAGTGGTCGCGCGCAACCTGCATCCGGAATATCGCGAGGTGCTGGCGACCTATGCCACGCATCAAGGCATGCCGCTTTCGATGGTTGGCTTCGGCGAGAACGGACGCATAGATCTCAAAGAACTTGAACAGTCCGTCAATTCGGATACGGCCGCCGTGCTGATTCAATCGCCGAACTTCTTCGGTACCCTGGAAGATGTCGACGCGATCGCAGAGATTGCTCACAAGAATGGCGCGATGCTGGTCGTCTCGATTGCCGAAGCCGTCTCGCTCGGGATTGTGGAGCCGCCGCGGCAAGCCGACATCATAGCAATGGAAGCCCAATCCTTTGGCGTGCCCCTCGGCTTTGGAGGCCCTTACTGCGGCGTCATCGCCACTCGCGAAAAATTTGTGCGGCAGATGCCCGGCCGCCTCGTTGGCCAGACTGTCGACAAAGACGGCAAGCGCGGGTTTGTCCTCACGCTTGCTACCCGGGAGCAGCACATCCGCCGTGAGAAGGCTACGTCAAACATCTGCACCAATCAGGCGCTGGTCGCGCTCATGGTCAACATCTTCATGAACGTGTATGGCAAGGTCGGCCTAAAAGAGTTGGCCAAGCAGAATTTGGCGAAGACTGCGTATGCCGCGAGCCAGTTCGCCAAGCACGGCCAAGTACTGTTCGGAAACTCCCCGCGCTTCAACGAATTTGTCGTCCGGACCAGTGAAGATCCCTACGCTATCAATGGGCGCCTGCTTGGACACAAGATTGTTGGCGGGCTTCCGCTAAAGAAGTTTTATCCCGAACTCGGGAATGCGGGGCTCTGGTGCTGCACTGAAATGACTACACGCAGCGCCATTGATACAGCGGCCGGCCTGATTGCGGAAAGCGAGCGATCCGTGCGATCGGCAAAAGAAGAAGTAGAAGAGGTGGCGCGATGAATCACGCTGAAACCCTAGCGCTTTGCGCTTTCTGTGATGGTGACGGGAAGTGTTCCGCGTGTGGGGGAACGGGGCAGAATCCTGATGGTAAGGCGCCGGATCCGTACTGCCAGCGTTGTGCGGGAAGCGGAACATGCGCGCAATGTCTTGGAAGCGGAAGCACCCACACACCGCAGGGCAACAATTTGCACCAGGAAATCGTTCAATTATGAAGCACCCAACACCCAAAGCCACCACTCAGGTGAACCAGAACGAAGGACTTATTTTCGAGAAGTCCTCTCCCGGCAAAGCCGCCTGGAAGCTGCCGCCGCTCGATGTCCCGGAAGTGGACACAGCGAAGCTCCTCGGCGCCGCGGAACGAAAAGACCTCGGCCACATGCCTGAGGTCAGCGAGATCGAGATTATCCGCCACTTCACGCGCATGTCGACCTGGAACTATGCCATCGATCTTGGCATGTACCCGCTGGGCTCATGCACGATGAAGTACAACCCGCGCGTCAACGAAGCGGTCGCGCGTGTGGAAGGAATTGCCAACGGACATCCCTACCAGCCGGAAAGGATTTCACAGGGAGCGCTACGCATCATCAAGACGCTGAGTGAATGCCTGATCGAAATCACTGGCATGGACGCGATCACGCTCCAACCGGCTGCCGGCGCTCACGGCGAGATGACCGGACTGCTGATGGTCCGCGCCTATCACGAATCGAAAGGGAACGCACGCAAGAAGATCTTGATCCCCGACTCCGCCCACGGCACGAATCCCGCCACCGCAGCGATGGTCGGCTATGCCGTTGAAAATCTGAAATCGGACTCCCGCGGCATGGTCGACGTTGCGTCGCTCGCCGCCCAGATGAATGAAGATGTTGCTGCGCTGATGCTGACGAATCCGAACACGCTTGGAGTCTTCGAGCAGCACATTCACGAAATCGCCGATATTCTTCACGCCAAAGGCGGCCTCCTGTATATGGACGGCGCCAACATGAACGCGCTCGTCGGGAAGGTCCGCCCCGGCGATTTTGGCGTCGACGTTATGCATCTCAACCTGCATAAGACGTTCTCCACGCCGCACGGCGGCGGAGGTCCCGGCTCAGGGCCGGTGGCGATAAAAAAAGCTCTGGAGCCGTTCCTGCCGCAGCCTGTTGTCATCACGCACTCCGATGGCACGCTCGGCTTCGAGTACAACCGCCCGCAGTCCGTGGGACGCGTTCGCGCCTTCTACGGCAATTTTGGAATGTTCGTTCGCGCTCTCGCTTATATCCAGGCCAATGGCCCTGACGGTTTGCGTCAGACCACCGAAGATGCAGTTCTCAACGCGAACTACATCCGCAAAGGACTTGAAGGAACTTTCGATCTGCCGTACGACACTCCCAGCATGCACGAGGTCGTTTTCAGCGACAAACTGCAGGCGAAAAAGGGCGTGCGTACTATGGACATTGCGAAGCGTCTGATCGACTACGGATTCCACCCCTATACAACAGCGTTCCCGCTGATCGTACCCGGCGCCCTGATGATCGAACCGACGGAAAGCGAATCGAAAGAAGAGATGGATCTCTTCGTCGAAGCCATGAGGTCAATTGCCCAGGAAGTAGAAGAGGATCCGCAGACGGTTCTTGACGCGCCGCACACGACCAGAGTGAAGCGCCTCGACGAAACTACGGCGGCGAGGAAGCCGATCCTGCGGTGGAAGCCGGCGTAATCGGAAATTCGGATCGCGGATTTCAAACTTGAACGGACATCTACCGTCTTAGTCCGAGATCTGCAATCTGCGATCGAACCCGGCCGGTTACCTCGGTCACCCGTACGGCGCACTCTTCGCCGAACCCTCATTCTCCGACTTCTATAATCACCCACGGTGGAGGACGTTCGCGTGTCGACTGCCCCCGTGCAGGTCCAAGAGACCGAGAGCCTAAAACACGAGTCACTTAAGGCGCCGCAGGGCTTTTTTGCCGCTCCCGAAAAGCGCGCACTTGTGGTTTGCCTCTTGCTCTTTGTCGCCACTCTGGCGGTATACAACCAGGCCACGCGTTTTCAATTTGTAAATTTTGACGACGATCGCTACGTCACAACCAACCTTCACCTCCGAAATGGGATTTCATGGAGCACCATCAAGTGGGCACTGACTTCAACCGATGAAGCGAACTGGCATCCTCTAACGTGGATCTCGCACGCCCTCGACTATCAATGGTTTCACCTGAATCCTGCCGGACATCACTTCAGCAGCATCGTCTTGCACGCGCTAAGCGCTTGCGTCCTCTTTCTGTTCCTCTTCCGTGCGACTCGACGTCTCGGGCTCAGCATTTTCGTCGCGTCGCTATTCGCTCTGCATCCGGCAAACGTCGAATCTGTTGTCTGGATCTCGGAACGTAAGAACGTTCTTAGCACTTTGTTCTTTCTGCTGACGTTGGGCGCGTATGGCTGGTACGCCGCGAAGCCCGGTTGGCGGCGCTATCTCCCTGTGGCCGGGCTGTTCATTTGTGCTCTGGCTTCGAAGCCCATGGTGGTCACGCTCCCCTTCGTGCTGATATTGCTCGACTACTGGCCGCTGCAACGGATCCAGGGTTTTAGCAACTCCTCCAAGCACTCGCAGAGCAGTCTCTCCAAGCTCATGCTGGAGAAGATTCCGTTGCTGTGCCTCTCCGCGGCCAGTTCTCTGATCACCATGCGAGCGCAGAAAGCCGCCGGTGCAGTCGGAGCATTGCCATTTCCGTTTGGAGTCAAGTTCAAGAATGCTCTTTACTCCTACATTCTTTATGGGAAAGAGGTGGTCTGGCCTGCAAACTTGGTCCCGTTGTATCCCCACCCTGGCAACTCACTTCCGGCATGGAAGGCAGCGGCTGCAGGCTTGATTCTGCTCGCAATCAGCATT
>JASLEQ010000721.1 GCA_030151135.1 Candidatus Sulfotelmatobacter sp.
ATACAGAGGCTGGCGACAAGCCGAAGGCTAAGGCTGCTTATGAGGCCTTTTTCAGTCTCTGGAAGAATAGCGACTCCGACACTCCTCTCCTTCAGCAAGCTAAAGCCGACTACGCGGAGTTATAGAGTGATATGGCTATACTGAGCCGCGCCAGCGGTCATTAGGTTCAATCCTGTGAAAGGATCAGGCATGTGTAAGCCCCAAGACTTACATTCGCGCTGTACGGCATTTCGTTTATGGCCGAACCGTTGGCGTCAGTGTCAAAAGTCGGCCAATTGCCGAACCCATAGAAATTAGAGTCGCTGTTGAAACGCACTCTCCACATGCCAAACCGTGGCAATCCTATCTGATAATTCCGATACGACTGATTGGAAAAGTTGCAGACGACGACTACATCATCGCCGCTGCCACCCTGATCCCACCTGTGATAGACAAGCACATTGTCGGCGGAGACTGGTAGCACATGAACATTTGTCCCGCGCAGTCCGCGCGTGTTGTTGTTTGTGTTGCGGCGCAGTTGGACTAGATCGCGGTAGAGCGACCAGATGCCGCCGTAGGTATCCTTCCGGGTCCAGTCGATGGCTTGAGGATCGCCAAAATTACCCGGAGGCCCACCATAGTTCGGAAATGATCTGTACTCCAGGAATTCCTGGCCCATAAAGAGCATAGGAATGCCGGGAGAGGTAAGTACGACACAGGCGGCGAGCGTTGACTGTTTCCGCGCATTCCAGGTATCTGCGATTCCGTTGCCGATGATCCAGGGGAGCCTCCCGCCTCGGGAACTCTGAGGATCGACCTGATCGTGATTCTCGCTGTAGAGGATAGACCTGAACGCATTCGGTCCAGTCATCGCCGCGATCACCGCAGCTAGGTCACCTATGTTGCGTTCGTTATCGGCCGGCGCCGAAGCAGCCCAGCGGAGTTTCCCGCAGAAATCATTGTCCCACTGTGCGTTAAAGCCATACCCTCCATTGCTTAGGGGCGTCGTGATCAACCCGTCTGCCTGGAGGTCTTCAGCGATCATGATCTTCCAGCCTTGAGTGCTTTGCGCATACTGATTTATGCGCCGCAGCAGGTCGATTCCCTCCGGCACCGGCTGTTCCAGTTTGTATTCGTCAAACTCATTCTGGATATTGCGAATGCTTACTGTCGAATCAAAGCGCAGACCATCGAGGAAGCGGTCTTCCAGCCAGCGCTTCACGTTGTCCAGCAGGTACGTGCACACTTCTTGCCGGCCAACATCGAACCGGGCATGAGAGTAAGGCGTGTGCGCCCGCCCGTCCTGAAAGAAGTAGATCCCTCCATTTGTATGGTTGGGATCTTTCATGTGTCCCACGCACCAAGGACATAATCCGTCTTTCGACCATCCGTCGAACTGCCACAGGTCGAGACCGTTCACGTGGTTGTAAACAACGTCCAGGATCAGAGCGATGTTCTGCGAATGGGTCGCGTTCACGTATGTGCGCAGCCCGTCCGGACCACCGTAGTCGGGGTCAACGGCAAAAATGTAGCCAGGGTTATAGCCCGTGCCGGCGTTACCTGGAAATTGCCCCAAAGGCATAATCTCGATCGCATTAATGCCCAGTTGTGCCAGTTCTGGAAGCCGCACCATCGCCGTATCGAAGGTCCCGGCCGGCGGACGCGTCGGGTCGGAGTTAAACGTCGGAATGTGCAGTTCATACATTACCGCTTCGTTCCATCGTGGTGTGCTGTAGGCGCCTCCCTCATAAGGAACGGAGACGCTTGCCACTACCGCGTTCACATTGCCGCTGCCGTCCGGCTTCAGCGACGAGGCATATGGATCCATGCGGTAGGGATCTCGGCCTGGGGTAGCGGCGTGAGCCAGCACGAATTTGTACGCCTGTCCCACAGAGGCCCCGGGTACATCGACTGACCAGTAGTTGCAACCCGGCGCATCGCGTTCCATGGGGGTCGACGTCCAGCCGTTGAAGTCGCCTGCTACGGCGACAGAGTCGGCGAACATCGACCAAACCCGAAACGTAACCACACCCGAATACGGGATTGCTCCCATCCCGGTGTGTGCAGGGTTTGCCGGAGCAATTGGGACTGCGATAGGCGGCGTGTCACTCATGAGCTAACTCCTCAAAGGTCTCAGGGGAAAACGTGGCCAGATGATGTACGAGACCTAATCTCGCCCAGAACCTCCCGCGATCCAAGTGAAAAGTAGAATCGTGAGGCATACACAAACGTGTCCCACCAGATCAAATCCTCTCAGGCGGCTTAAACCTTCTGAGTGATGGACCGCTCTTGCCTCGACTGAGAATCGAATTGAAGTGAATCTCGAGGAGCTCCACCGGAAACTTCAAACCCGAGATTTCCGCATTGCTCCCGAATGACGGATAAACCGGAAGTGATCTGCGGGTCAGTCCGTAGGCTCAAGGCTGTGCGGTTCTAGTTCTGGGTGGCCGACTACCCGTCCGGAGCGCCTCAAGCGCTTCGTTGAGGCTCAACGGCTGCATTGGCCTGAAGTCAAGAGTTGAACGGGAGGTTACTTGCCGGCATGCCTACCACATGATCCGCTACCGCGAGAGACCTTCTGAACCCGAATGATTTGTTTCTGGTTTCTCATCGGCGGATTCACCGTACCGTAATGTGCATGTCGGTGACGAAGAACTTGTGGCGGAGAGTGGGGGATTCGAACCCCCGATAGAACTTTTGGTCCTATAACGGTTTAGCAAACCGCCGCCTTCAGCCACTCGGCCAACTCTCCGCGGGGTAGGCCTTGATTATATCGGAGCGGAGACGGTTTCGCTCTCGTTGATTCTGGGCGAAATCAAATCAGTCGCAAACCGGACGCCATCGTTCTGGGGGACGCTAGACCCTCGCAGAGGAATGCCGACTCTATGCGGTCGCCAATACGCAGTTGCGCCCTGCGGCCTTTGCCTGGTAAAGCGCCATGTCGGCCCGCTCCATCATGGTATGGACGTTGTCATCAACGCCCCGATAGGTGGCGATGCCGACGCTGGCAGTTACGCTGATCATCTGAACGCGCTCGCCATTGCGAATGCCGCTGCCAGGGAGCAAAATTCGCTCGATGTTGCGGCGAACTCGCTGTGCAACCAGGAGTGCAGCATCGGCAGCGGCGCCAGGCAGCAGGACGGCGAACTCCTCACCTCCCCAGCGGCCAAGGACATCGATACCACGCACGGAGTCCTGCATCTTCTCTACAACCGCGCACAGCGCCTGGTCACCTGCCTGGTGCCCAAAGCAGTCGTTAATCTGCTTGAAGTGGTCAAGATCAACCATCAAGACAGAGAATGGTGTCCCGGTCCGCTGACCGCGGGTCAGCTCTTTTTCAGCCCACATCAGGAACACGCGCCGATTATAGATTCGGGTCAACGGATCGGTGCTCGCCATTTGCTCGAGTCCCGTGGTGAGCATCGCTGTAGTCATCCAGAAGAAGCCAAAAGCGATGCCCAGCGCGACGGCGACGAACAAACCGAAGGTGACGGTCTCCTCTTTATAGAAGGCGCTCGGCTGCGATAGCAGGCCGAGCCCGACAGCGAGCACGCGAATGATGTTGTAAAAGACGAAGGCTAGAAGCAGCGCTGCCGTAAACAGAGCCGACGTGCGAACGGCGCGACGTGCGACGCCGATGAGGGTAAATGCGGTGTGGCCGCAAACGACCGCGATGAGGAGCCCCGCCACTATGATGCGCGAACCATAAGGACCGAATCCCGGCGGCGAGTAAATCAAGGTGATGTCCACTGCTGCCTGCAACACAAGCAGCGCTACCCCGAATGTTGGAAACAACGAACATCTCTCCGACAGCTCCAGCACAGCTACGTGCAGCAGAACGAACGACCCGAGAATGAGAACGTCTGCAAGTGGGATCGTTGTCAGGATAGGGAGTCTTCCGTGACATGCGAGCAGAAGCGCGCCGGCGGCGCCAGAAGCAAAGGAACCGCCAAGCCAACCCAAACCCCGCAGCAGTGGATTGCTCAGACGCACGATGATCAGGCCCACGCTACCGCAAGCCAGGAAGATCGCACCGAGAAGGAGAATGACTCGAATCGCCATGGGATTTTAGGTAAAACTGAAATTCAAAAGGGGTTCCGCGGGTTACGGGTGCTCGGAACTAACTCCTGAATCCCGTTTTTTCGTTAGGTTGGTTATCGGCAATTCGAACAAGAAACGCCACCACACAGAAGTGGTACGT
>JASLEQ010000042.1 GCA_030151135.1 Candidatus Sulfotelmatobacter sp.
GTGATCTCGCGAATGTTGTTCTGATCAACGTCATTCATGAACTGGGTGACGTTGACCTCTTTATCCTTCTGGCCGTCGCGGGCTCCCTTGACCACCTCCCACAGGAGCAGGGCCGAAACCCCGATCAAAAGCCAGAACAGCACAGTCTTAACCGTTGAATTCACCGAGAAGACTCCTAAATCCGGCCACCGTATACACGAATCTACGGAGCCGCCTAAGGCATTAGATGCCCAAGCGGGAAAATCGATTGGTTTTCCCAACGCTTATTCTACCTTTTCTTCACGAAAAGGACAGATTCGTTTGGACTTAATTTAAGTTACTGGGGTGCTTGGGTTTGTGGCGGCCAGATAAGCCAGATTCCGGCCTGTTTGCTCCACTGCTCCCAGGCCGTACCCTACGAGAAAAGCCTCATCGACCAGGAAGCCGAAATAATCCGGCTGCAACGGCACCCTGCGGGCGGCTTGACGGTCGAGGAGGGTTACCAGTTTGACCGACGCCTCTCCCCGGGCTCGCAGGTCGCTCTTCAGAAACTCGCTGGTTACGCCCGAGTGCACCAGGCCCTCGACGAGCAGAATGTGCTGGCCTTTGATGTCAGGCTCGTGGCTGAACATGATTTCCATGACGTTATTGATGGAGCCAGCCTGCGGGTGAGTATATTTCGGCTTAATGAACTGGCAGACTACCGGCACTTCGATGGCCCTGACCAGGTCGGCCATGAACATGAAGGCATTTTCCAGGACCGCCAGCATCTGGACGGTTTGACCGCGGTAATCATCGGAGATTTGCCGGGCGAGTTCCTTGATGCGTTTCTGGATCTGCTCCGAAGTGATCACCACTCGAACCGCCCCATCTCTCGAAGAGTTCATGAACTTTCTTTCTCCCCGGCACGATCTTTAAAGACTCAAACTTTATGAATTCGACAGCGTCTCCAATACAGCTACCGCAGTCTTGCCGGGCTGGGATTTATATTTCGCCGGTACGGGGAACCCGCGCATCCAGATAATCTCGTCATCATGCACGATGACCGGCCATCGGCCGCGCTCCGGTTGCGCCACATGCCACTCTTGCAGCAATTCCTTAATCTTCTTGGGGGATTTCGTATGTGCCGGCCAAAACCGGTCTCCTGCACGCCAGTTCCGCACCACGAGAGGTCCGGTGACAGAATCCGCATCGAGGAGTTCGTCGGGATTATACCTCGCCACTTCGTCCCCGGAAATGCGCCGTGCTTCGATCGTGAATCGACACTCGTGGACCTCGACGCGGCCGGGAATCGTCAGCGGATACTGGTAATCGGAAACGCCAGCGCTGGTTCTGAGATCGGGCGTCGCAAACAATAATTCATCCGCATACCACAGAATCTTCCATCCAAGCGGCAGGGACAATTCTTTGCCGGTGCGTCCTTCCGCCGATGCGAAGCGCAAGACCTCCTCGACGTGCCTGAACTCGAGGGGGATCCTGGCCTCGTCTCCGATGGCCTTGACGATCCTGCGCTGCACCGCGATTGGCTCGCCCAGGAACCACGCTCGATCCACAGAGGCATTCATCACGAGCCATGTTGCATTGCGAATCAGGGTGTCGAGATCGTGGGCACTGAGCGGCGACGGGTGCTGAATTTTTGGCGGGCTTCCTGCATCAACAGCAGAGATTTTTCTATCGGAATTTGAAAATCCGCCAATCTGAACCAGACCTTCAAACTTTTCGGAGGGCGCCCATTCCGGTGTTGACCAATGCACTCCCGTTCCCATCCAGCCCGCGACTTCATTGTCCCAATAGTCCTCTTCGCCGCGGGCAATTTCTGCCAACTCCGAGAGATTTTCGGCAATCGAGGGATTGAATTCTTTTTGCAATAACGGCACGAGAAGCTTGCGGACGCGATTGCGGGTGAATGATTCATCCGAATTTGTCGCATCCTCACACCAGGCCTGGCCGATCTCGTGGAGATATTGTTCAAGTTCAAGTCGGCGGACGGAAAGCAAGGGGCGGACGATCTCTCCGCAAACGTCTTCGTCATCGCCTTCAACGGGAATTCGCGGATGGATTCCTCCCAGCCCGCGCAGACCGCTCCCCCGAATCAGCCGCATGAGAACGGTCTCCGCCTGATCGTCGAGTGTATGACCGGTCAGAATCTTATTGAGGCGGGAACGCGTAGTCTGGCCGGAATTGCCAGGAGTCGCTACTTCGAAATCGCGGTCGGTAGGGCGGGAGCGTACCAAGTAGCGAAAAAATCCGTAGCGCAATTCCCGCGCTGCCGTTTCCAGACTCACACCCTGCTCTCGCGCATGCCCGGCCACATCGTCACTATCGCAAATGAACTCGATGCCGTGCTGTCCCGCGAGCTGCGCAACAAATTCCTGGTCGGCTTCCGATGCCTCTCCGCGCAGCTTGTGATTGAAATGAACCACTGAAAGGACGGCGCCGAGTTCGCCGCGCAATTCGATCATCAGACGCAAGAGCGCGACAGAGTCGATTCCGCCTGAGACGGCGACTCCCACAGGCTCGCCGGCATCAAGAAGTTCTTCCCGCCGGATTTGCCGCAGCACGCGTTCCGCCAGTGGATGCACGGCAACATGGTACAACCATGCGCGGATCTCCCGAATCGAACACGGGCCAAGGAGCGACCTGGACTTTATGCAGTACGACGAAAGCGCCAACGGCAGGGAAATCAGCGTGCGGCAGAGCGAGGAATTCGAGATTGTGCTATCGGAAACGCGGAGCACGGGCTTCCACTGGACGATTTCTGAAGCCGGAGATCCGAATGTGCAGCTGGCGGGGAATGCCAGCGAGCCGAATGAAACTGGGATCGGAGGCGCCGGCCGGCATCAATGGCGTTTCCGCGCGATTTCATCCGGTGAAACGGAGATCAAGCTGCAGTACCTGCGCTCCTGGGAAACATCCTCGAAACCGGCGCGGACCTTCACGCTGAAAGTCCGCGTCGAATCATGAGTGTTTAAGACGAATCAGTCCAAGCAAGCTCTTTGTCAGTGCTTTTTCCTTTTCTTGGGGCTGGCCTTCGATTTCGTTGCGCTGCCACCATCGTCGATCAGTCGGATCGTCCAGAAATCGTCCGACAGATTGCTTTCCATCAGGTACTGATAGGGCATGGTGAAGTAGCCTTTCATACCCCAATCGGGGCCCCACGAGTTGCGGATGATGAACCGCTGAGTGCTGTCGTCATAACCGACAGCCGCAACGGCGTGACCCCCTGCGACTGATTCCCCAGGCTGGGGCATGTTCAACTGACCCGTCTTGGCGACCTGCGCGCTCTCGAACGAATCGTAAACGGTAAACCCGAGAACAAATGGATACCCCGATGCCAGGCATCCTTTGAACTGATTCAGCACGCGGCTCACACGATGGTAGGAGGTCACGCGGTTCTTGGCTGCATCCGTGAAGGCAGTTGCAGGCGGCTTGTCGGTGAACTTGGCAATGTCGTACGGCCAGTCTGTCTCGGGCGGAACGCCCAGCTTCGAGACGACCTTGATGCCATCGCGAATTTGCGCTCCGCTGTCGGAACTCACCGTGTGCTCAATGACCCGTTCGTTGTAGTAGATGAACAGGCGTGAGGGGACGAAATCGCTGAGTCCCTGCTTGAGCCGCTCGAATTCAATGGCTCCCGCGATGGAGTTTCCCGTGCAACTGCCGAGTTGACCCTGGTCGTAAACGGCAGGGCATTGCGGCCGAAGATCGACTGCCGTTGGTAAAGAAGTGACTACAGCGGCCGGCGCAGCATAGATCAAATCGCGTTGGTCCGGCAGGTCCGGTACCCATCCATAGTGTCCAATGCTCATATAGCGCTCCTCGCGCGCGGCGAATTGATGCCGCACGGCGTTTTGATTTTTTGGATTGACGGTCTGAACTGGGTCTCGGGGAAGGAGACCACCATACGCCAGCGGTTCCCTTTTACAAGGACAAAATGCGCCTTGTTCGGGATTCGTAACAAGAATTGCTCGTATTCAACTTAACGGTTGCCCTTGGCGTTGGGATTTCCACAAGCAATCTATGTTCATTCGTCACAGACGGCGGGCAGGCGATGCGCTCAGAATCTCCGCATGACTCCGGAGTCGCTGACGCGAACGGTTGAGGATTTCCTCAACGAAGCTTCCGGTGCCGTTGTGCTCGAGAACGGCGCGGTAATGTTCGATCTGGCGCAGTCGAAATATTCCATCTCAGGCGAGTACAACAAGTGCCTGTTGCATCTTTGGTCGGCCGAGCGGAATTCCGTGCGAAGGGTGTTGGACGCAGAGGTCAGGGGCGCGACCTTGAGGCTTGCCGTGCAGCGTTTAGGACAGGCGCATCCGACAAAACTGGAGATTTGCAGAGAAAGGGACCGACGGTCGCCTTCGGCGAAACGAGCGGCACGGGCCGCGTATGAGCACAAATTGCGCCGCGCTATCGAAAGGCATTTTCCCGGATATTCGATCGCTCGCTTAACTTCGGGCGTTGACTTGGAGAAATCATTTGGGCCGGTCTACGCGCGCGGATTGATCCGGCAGGGCCAGTCGGCTTATGCAGTATTGGGCGTGAATGCGTCCGAGATGCAGAGCTCGATCGATGCGTGTTTGACCTTCGGCATTCTCTGGCTGGATGTCTGCCGTCAGAATCCGAATTTCCTGCAGAAAGCCGCCGCATACGCGTCTGGGACGTGCCTGGTCCAAGGCCTAGTGTTGTTTGTGCCTAGAGGTTGTTCGGCTTTGGTCCGCGAGCGGATGGCGAATCTGAATCGGATGGCGGCGAAGTGGCGGTTGTTCGAGTTCGATGAGCGACATGATGCCGTGGTGGAAATCGACTGCACCGATCGTGGCAATGTAGCCACGCGCCTGGTGCACGCAACCAATGAGACCGCAGCTCTGGAGCGGTTCGCTGAATCGATTGCGCGAGTCCAGAGTATTCAGCCGAACTGCGAGATCGCTGTTCTGTCTCCGGCTGAGATTTCATTTCGGTGGCGCGGGCTGGAGTTTGCGCGGGCTCGCATGGGAGCCGACGCCGTCACGTTCCAGAGCCGGCAGGAAGTGGTGTTCGGAGTGGGAGCGGAAGAACGCGTGCTCGAAGACCGAAACTGGGCTTTTTTTGTGCAACTGGTGACGGCGTTACGAGACGCGCGAAATCCGTACGGCAGGCGCGCCGATCGGCTGTTTCGAATGCATCCAGAACGCTGGCTGGAGTCGCTGGTCCGGGGTGATGTGAGCCTGGTCGATGAGCGACTGGAGGCGGAGTCGGTCTACTCGCAGGTTCCGGCATTTTCGGCGGCGGACCGGGCCATGATCGATGTACTTACGTTGACTCGCGATGCGCGACTTGCTGTCGTCGAGTTGAAGGCAGATGAGGACATTCATCTGCCGCTGCAGGGATTGGATTATTGGGCGCGCGTGCAATGGCATCACTCGCGCGGGGAGTTCTTGAAGTTTGGATATTTTGGGGGAAGGGAGTTGTCGGGGGACTCACCCCTGCTTTTTTTAGTCGCACCTGCGTTGCATGTACATCCTTCCACGGACGTCATTCTGCGTTACATCTCTACAGAGATTGAGTGGGCGTTTGTTGGTATCGACGAACGGTGGCGAGAGGGAGTTCGGGTTGTATTCCGGAAACGCGCCCCGCATAGAGATAGAGATGACGAGGCCCGGTATCATTCGGCTCTGGCGGATCGGACTTCGTAGTCTTGTCGGCGCTTATTGGACGTCAAAATCCCCGCCCTGTCTGTGGACAAAGCGCGGAGACAAGGGTGGGGATCTGTTTTTTTCCTTTCCAGCTTGATTATTGCCAGGCGCCTAAGAGGCGGCGGACGTCGACCAGTTGTGCGATGTGGTACGCGTTGTGATCCGCGACCAGCAGGGCTTCGCGCAGAATTGTTTGACTGTCGCCCCAGGGAATTTTTGCGAATAGGTCTGTCTTCGGGCTTTTGATCAACTCCTGCAGAGCTTTCAAATCGGATTCAAATTGGTTGACGCTTTTCGTCCACGCGTCGGGACTGGGTGGCTCGGGGCTTTTCGGCCAGTAACCCTCCGGCCACTTTGGGGATTTGTGCTTTTCGTTTCGGCTGAATTCGAGGATGTCGTGCTGGGAGATGCGGAGATGCTCGAGGAGCATCCACGGGGAATGCGGAAAGTTCTCGGGCTTGGCTCCGCGGAGTTTTGGCGAAAGCTCTTTAACGGCGTCTTCGAAAGTGGCGTGGGCCTGACCGCCTTTGAGAAGAGCGATGATGTGTTCGCGTAAAGCCTGGTGAGGATCTTGCGGCATGACGACCTCCGCGGGATTGGATGCTCAACGGTATCGGGAGGGAGCAGCTTCCGATCGGGATGATTCATCGCCTCGGCGCATAAATCTGCATAGCCTATGCGCTCGCTTTGCTCGCGTGGCGGACGAAGGCGTCCGCCCCTCCACGAGGTTACTTGTTCGGAGTTGCGGCTGCGCTTGTGGCGGGGCCTTGCGGGGGCTGGTCCAGACCATTGCCGATGGCATCGCCGGATAGGACCAACTCCACGCGTCGATTCTGCGCTCGCCCGTCAGCCGTATCATTCGATGCGATAGGCTCATTCTTGCCGAAGCCGTGGGCTTCTACGCTGGCTGATGCAATCCCTTGCTGGACGAAATAATCGCGGACCGCTTGGGCGCGGCGTTCAGAGAGCGTCTGGTTATATTCATCGGTGCCGACGCTGTCCGTGTGTCCTTCGATCGAGACGTGCAGGCTCGGGTAGGCGAGGACAATGCCGGAAACCTTGGCGAGGCGCTCACGGGCTCCGGGAGCAAGTTCGAAACTACCGCTGCGGAACAGGACGTCCGACATATTGGCGACGAGTCCGCGGGCAGAGTCACGTGTGGCGAGAATTGAGTTGAGCTGCTGTAAGAGCCGCGCGCGGAGATCCTGCTTTTCGCGTTCCGCTTGCTCGCGAAGGCTTTCGGCCTTCTGTGCGTCGAGGCGGGCTTGCGCTGCGTCGGCGGCGAGAGCTTGCTGCTGATCGATGGCGGCCTGTTTCGCTTTCTCGGCTTCTTCTTTCTGGCGTGCGGCTTCCTGCGCAGCAGCGATTGCTTCCTGCTTCATGCGCTCGGCTTCCGCCTTGGCTTGTTCGGCCTCCGCGCGAGCTTTTTCCGCTGCCTGGCGCGCGGCTTCAGCTTCGGCGCGTCGCTGCGCTTCGGCTGCGGCGTCGGCTCGGGCTTTGGCTTCGCGGGCAGCTGCGGCGGCTTGCGCGTCTTCTTCCGCTTTCTTCTTCACGGCCATCAAGCGGGCTTCTTCGGCGGTTTCGGTCGCTTCTTTCGCGGCGATGGAGATCGCTTCTCTCTTCTGTTTCTGCCGATAGAGAGTTTCCGCATTCAGCAGTTGTTGTCCCGCCTTCGAGAGAATCGATGGAGAGTACTTGTCGGCATCGGCAATGTGCGCGATACGGACCGCATTGCGTGCTTCGAACAATTCCAGAGGAGTCTTGGGATCGATTCCAAAGATCGCGTCATTGATGTGGGAATTGGTTTCGGAGTACGTTCCGCGAGGAGCGAGTTCATACTTGGCATCCACGTCGGTGGACGCTCCGCTGAGTGAATTGCTTTCCGC
>JASLEQ010000050.1 GCA_030151135.1 Candidatus Sulfotelmatobacter sp.
CATGCTCTATCTGCCCTCAGGTTCGGCCCGCGTGCATCGTCTGCATGCTCCGTTCGTCACCGAGAAAGAAATCGCCGCGGTGGTCGAGTTCTGGAAGGCACAAGCGACGGCCGAATACCAGCAATCCTTCCTGGAGGCGCCGAAGGACGAACGCGAAGCTTCCGCTGGAAATGTGGGCGGCGAAGCGGGCGAAGGTGGAAATGCGGAAGACGACCCGATGTATGGAGATGCCGTGAAACTCGTCGTCGAGTTTGGCAAAGCCTCCACTTCCCTGCTGCAGCGCCGCCTGCGCATTGGGTACGGCCGGGCCGCTCACTTGATCGACCTGATGGAGCAGGATGGAATTGTGGGCGCTGCCGACGGGCCCAAGCCGCGTGAAGTTCTCAAGCGTCCCGACTGGATCTCAGAAATCGAAGAGACGATGCGCTAGCGCTGCCGCTTAGAACTTCACCACAATCCCGGCGGAAATCCGGGCATTTCGATCACTGTTCCCGGCGTTGCCATGAAGCAGCATCCAGTCGGCTTGCACCACGCGGACCGCAAACCGGCGGTTCATGTTTACATCGACTCCGCCGCCTGCGAGGACCGCGAATCCATCGATCGACTCGCCAAACTGACGCAGGCTTGCGGAAGCGTGCTCGCCTCCGAATAGCACGTGAGCAAAAGGTGTAACGCGCTGATGCGCGCGCAGGGAAAAGACCGGACCAAAAGTGTAGGTGTAATTGCTCACGTTCACCGCGCCGATATTTGTATAGCCTGCCCCGAGATCGCCGGTCACACCGAACCACCGGTTGAGATTTCCCGTGAATGCCAAGTTATAACCAGGAGCATTGAGTCCGTTGCCTAATTCCAGATGGCTGTACTGGAAACCTCCGAAGACCTCAGCCCTCGGATAATCGGCCGCAACGGCACATATCGAACTGAGAAATAAAAGACTCATCAGCGCAGCAAGCTTACGCACGGATTTCTCCAGAAGTGAAATTTTGACCTGTATGCCCCAAAGCGGCGGAAACACTAGCCGATGTTGGTTGTAACCCGAATGGAAAGACTTTGTTGCGAAAGAACTCGTAAACGGTTGTGATTACTTAGCTTAAATTCAAGCTGTGGATCTTTTGGGCAGGAAAGCTACCGCCAGCGCCGTTCGCCGCTCTCGAACAGATTCGGTGGAAGATCTAAACCCGCAGCTTTGAGTCTCTCCGAAAATTTTGGCCTGATGCCGCTTGCAGTGAAATTACCGATAATACGGCCCTCGGCAGATACCCCGCGGGTCTCGAACAGGAACAGGTCCTGCATCGAGATGACGTCACTCTCCATTCCGGTGACCTCGGTGATGTGAGTGACCCGGCGGGTTCCATCGCTCAACCGGACTAACTGTATGACGAGACTGACCGCTGAAACGATCTGTCTGCGTATCGCCTTTTCCGCGACGTTGAGGTTGGCCATCATGGCCATAGTCTCCATTCGGGCCAGGGCGTCGCGTGGAGTGTTCGCATGGATCGTGGTAAGCGAACCGTCGTGGCCTGTATTCATGGCTTGCAGCATGTCGAGCGCCTCTTCACCACGGACCTCGCCAACGATGATTCGATTCGGGCGCATTCGCAGGCTATTGATAAGCAGTTGCCGGGCTTTGACTGCACCTTTCCCGTCCGCGCTGCTGGGTCGGCCTTCCAGACGCACCACGTGACGCTGCTTCAACTGCAATTCAGCGGAATCCTCGATCGTGACGATCCGTTCTTTCGCCGAGATGCAGGCCGAGAGAACGTTCAGCAAAGTAGTTTTGCCCGCACCAGTCCCTCCGGAAATCACGATGTTCAACCGGGCAGCAACGGCAGCCTTCAGCAAGGTCAGCATCTGCGCGGTCAAGGTTTCATTTTTCAGTAAATCGGCTTCACTGACCGGAGTATGCCCGAAGCGGCGAATCGAGAGGTGAGGCCCGTCGATCGCTAATGGCGGAATGATCACATTCACTCGCGATCCGTCGGGAAGGCGGGCGTCGACCATAGGTGAAGATTCATCGACACGGCGCCCAATCGCGGAAACAATCTTCTGAATGACCCGCATCACGTGGGCGTCATCCTTGAACATCGCCTTTGTCTCTTCCAGCATGCCGCCACGTTCGACGTACACTTCGCGATAGCCGTTGACCAGGATGTCGGTGACCGAAGGGTCCTGCATCAAGGGCTCAAGAGGGCCAAGCCTGAACACTTCATCGAGAATCTCGAGAGTCAATTTTTCGCGCTCGGAACTCTCCAGCGGCACTTTCACCCGCGATAGCACTTCCTGGATGAGGGCGAGGGCTTGAGGGCGCGAACTCTCGTCAGGCCGGAAAACTTTGTCCAGATCGATTTTGCTGAAGACATACCGGTGGATACCAATCTTCAGGTCGAGGAAGGTGCGGAAATCCAATCCTCCGGGAGGCTGCACGGATGGCGCAGGGCTCGGTCCATCGATCGGGATTCGGTTAGAGGCCGCCATGTAGAGTCGACGAGGAGCGCCTGGGAGGGGGCGGCGTTCGTTTCAGCAATACTGCCCTGAATAGTTCTTCCTGGACTGGTAAAGCGTTCTTATTTTAACCCTTCGGCTGAGTCGTCGAGGATTTTTTCATGTGGCGCAACGCTTCAGGCACCCAGCTCTTATAGCGGAGAAGCACATTGGCATCCACATCCTTCGCCGACTTGGCAGCGAACTTATTGCTGAAGACCAGATAATAAGTTCCAGAGCCGCCCGGCAGATCGGATTGAATGTCGCCCTTTGAGACCCTCCCGCTTTCGTAGACGGAACTGGTGGCGTACCCGTTCTGCCAAACTGCGAAAGCAGGCTCGCTCAGAACGTAGACCTCAAGATCGCGGTCCTGGC
>JASLEQ010000169.1 GCA_030151135.1 Candidatus Sulfotelmatobacter sp.
AGACTAATGGACATCCAGGCTTCAAAGTTCTAAGGGAGATTATGCCCGTCCTGCAAGGCGGCGACGAGCGACGACTCCGGAGAGTGTCAACCCGGGACGGAAACGCTTCAACGCAAATCCCGTTGCGATGGTAAAGACGAGCAGCGCTAGCAGTTGGACAAGCGCGAAAGGCGCCTCTTTCCGGGCGGGCGCCAAGCCTCGTAGATGCGGCACTCTCTCGGACGATTGAACAACGAATGCGAAAACATTGAAGTACAGTGCGACCGCAGCCGCCACAATATAAATCGGGCCACACGGGCCGTTCGGGTTCAGGGCATATCTGCCAATCACCGCGAACCCCAGCACAATGAGAGACAGAACACCGATCACGATTTCAGGCGAAACCCCTTTTAAGGGAAAAAGCAGTCTGCTGAGGTTAGTGGTGGCTGTGGTGACAAGCAAGAAAGTTATAAGACGATCCAGGCGATTTGTCGTGAGAAGACCATACATAACCACCAGGCCTGAGGCGATCCCGAGGAGCGCGATGAGTGCGTGTATCAATGTAAAGCTTGAAATATTCATTCCGAGGAGCATTGTTTCCCCCCCAACATGGTCGAGGCATTGTACGCTTGCCAGTCAATATCAACGCAAGGACTACGCCAGCAAAGGTTGCCGCGGGCCCGCTGCTCGGTTACAAATAGAACTTCCCCGGGAGGACGATGGCAGCAGGAGACGAATTGACTACGAGTCGCGCGCAGGTTGCGCGACGGGCCCGCATCCATTCGTCCCCATGCTGGATCGTTGCGATTGCTTTATTGGTGCGCATCGCGTGGGTCTTTCTTGGACACACTTATCGCTTCAAGACTGCGGACAACAACTTCGGCTTCGGATGGGAAATGGGGCGGATCGCCGCGTCGCTGGCTTCCGGTCACGGATTCGGCAATCCCTTTGGCGCGGTCACGGGACCGACTGCGTGGGAACCTCCGCTGTATCCGTTCCTGATGACGGGCGTCTTTCGGATCTTTGGAATCTATAGCAAGTCGTCCGCAATCGTGCTGCTGTCGTTCAACAGTATCTGTTCGGCATTAACGTGCGTTCCGATTTTCCTGATCGCCCGCAGGATCTTCTCCGAGAAGGTCGCCATTTGGTCTTCATGGGCATGGGCTCTTCTGCCCAATGTAATTTTCTGGTGCACTCGCTGGATTTGGGAGACGAGTCTTTCGGCGTTGCTGCTGGCAACCATCTTCTGGATGGCGCTCACGTTGGAAGATCGTATCGGATTTCTCCCGTGGCTTGAATTCGGAACGCTGTGGGCCGCCGCCGCACTGAATAGCACTTCCCTTCTCTCGTTTCTTCCCGCTGCCGGATTGTGGGCCTGGTATCGGCGGTCGAAGGCTCGCAAGACTTCGGTCGCCGGTGTAGCGGTGGCATCGATCGTATTCGTTGCGTGTGTGACGCCCTGGCTCATTCGTAATTATGAGACCTTTGGGAAGTTCATCTTCATCCGCGACAACTTTGGCGCCGAACTGCGACTGGGTAACGGACCCGGCGCCGACGGAACGTGGATGGAATATCTGCACCCTACGCAGGATGCCTATGCCATGCGGCAATACGAGTCGATGGGAGAGCTGGCCTACATCGCCATGCGCAAACGGCAGGCAATCGATTACATCAAAGCTGATTACGCACGGTTCCTGGTTCTGTGCGTGAAGCGATTTGTGTACTACTGGGCCGGACCACCGAAAGCCACGCAGCCTCCATGGATGAATGAGGTGAAGAACTCGCTCTTTCTCGCCTCTTCTATTTTGACATTCTGGGGATTGGGACGCGCTCTGCGACTGCGGAAGCCAGACGCGTGGTTGCTGTTCTGGCTGATTTTACTTTTGCCGGCGATCTACTACATCGTCTTCCCGGCCCCACGATACCGGCAGCCCATTGAACCTGAGATGACGATACTGTGCGTATTCATCGTTATGGAAGCGCAAGGACGAGCCAGCATCACTGCTGCAAGTCGACTTTGAGCACGTGAATCTGATTCAACTTCGAATCGAGCACTCCGTTGATGATGACCTTGTGGCCCTCGAATCCGTGCACCAGGTCGGCGCGGTCGAGCCGGTAAACATTCTTACCCGCCGACAACACCAGGAATCCTCCCATATGCTCGATGCAGTAGACGGTGCACGTATTCGCCGTCCCGCCCATCGATTTTGAGCGGAGCATTTCCTGATGCGACCGGGTAAGGGAATGTACGTTGAGCGCACACTGGCTGTCGGAAACTTCGCCGCGGAATAGCTGCGGACTTTGACCGAAAGCTGCGGTGATCAGAAATAAGAGTGCCAGACTCCAAATAGCTTTTTTCATCTTCACCTCAGGGCAGCACGGTGAATTTCATGTGCATGCCTTCATGATCTTCGCTACAGATTACGGTACACACTACTTCATATTGACCGGGCTCGCTGGGAGCGGTCAGCAGGAATTCCTGTTTCCCAGGTTTAAACAGCAAATCCCAACCTTCGACGCGGGTCCGATCCTTGGCGCGAAGAAGCGTGAATCCGTGAATGGAGCCGTCCCGGTTCCACGACTTTGCGCGGTTTGCCGTGACCTTCAGCAAGATCTGCTCTCCGGCATGCACGGTGATCTCAGGCGTGCGCAGTCCCTGTATCTTGTAGCGGCTGTCTTTGTCGGCAACGAGGTCGATCACTCGCGCCTGACCCCACGCCCGCGGAACGGCGCTGATCAAAAGGCACACCGCTATCGCAGTCATCAGGTTTCGAATGATCGAGCAAGTATCTTTCATCCAGCCATACTCACTTCGTTACTGCGTCATATAGAACAGGATCAGCCGCCGATCTTCATCGGTAATAGTGGCGCGCACGCGCATGTGACGAAGCACAGTCGCCATCATGCGAGGCGGGAACTTGTGAGGCGCCACGTGGCACCGTCCGCAGTTCGCGTAATATCGTTTTTCCCCCTCGATCCGCATGGCGTCCGCATCTCCGGCCTGCACCACGGCTGCAGGCGGAGAATCTTTGGCCGGCCTCGATCCGGCCGCCAGAGTCGTCGCCAGCGTCAATGTCCACAAGAGAAGTCCAAACAGAAATCGGCTTTTCATTGCACCCCCTGCGGACCGTTAACCCGGCCAAGCGGAACCAGAAAACGGTAGGCGATGCCGAAGCTCCACTGGTTGAAATTGCCTGCCGAACTGAACTGGCGTCCGTAGCTGAAAATGCCCTTTAACCCATCGCGCAAAAAGTAGTTCGCGCCGAAATCAGCCTCGCGCGTTTCGGCGGCAGGAAGTTCGAAGGCATCTTCGTTCGCGGCGCCAATTCCACCCACAAAGAATTGCTGCGCGCGGGCAACGATTTCCGCATGCCGCATGGACTTGTTCCAGAGCCGGACCTGACTGAGACGGTAAGCGCTTTCCGCCCAATAACCACTACCCTCGTAGGCGTGCGCGTATTCTGCGCGGATGCTCATGGGCAATTTTGTCGGCTGCCAGCCCATGTGAAAACCGAAGGCCGGCCTGCGGTAGTCCTGCAGCGTTCGCTGCAACGAACCGCCAACCTCCAGCCGCGGCCCTGGCAGGAATACTCCCACGCGTCCGCCCACGTGCCTCTCGGAGTCAACGCTGTCAATCCCGATTCGCGTTGCAGACACGTACAACGCATAGTTCACATTAGCTTTCGGGTTAATTGGAAAGCCGCCCCGAAACATCACCCCATCGCCGGGTGCGGTACGAATCGGCATGATCAATGGATCCGGCTGTAAGAAGCGAATCCACACCGGATACAAACGCTCGTTGAAGATGCCGAAGGGAGTCAGAAACCGCCCCGCGGTGACTGTAACGTAGCGGTTCGCGATGTAATCGACTTGTGCGTAATCTACATGCTTGGTGACGGGACCACCGTAAGGACCGCCACCGTCCGGACGCTCGAACTCGCCCTCGAACTCAGCGCGCGATTCGATCAGCCACTTATCACCCAGCGGCACCAGTAAAACTGGGCTGATCTGGGTATCAATCAGGTTATGGCCACCCGTCACAATGCTGAACGTTCCCGCGTTTCCGCTAAGGATGGGAACGGGTTTGTCGCTTTCTGTCTGGGCGAAAGCGGCGCTCGTCAGGAGAAATAGGGCGAGTCCGGCCGCAAGCCACAAGACAGACTTGCCCCACCGATTACACTCAACTTTTCCAATCGGAGACAACACCGATGACCCCACATCGACGCAGACGTACCTGCTTTGGGTAATCATCGTTCAGAGGAGTACCCTGGGAAACGTCACCGAGGTAACCGCTCTCGCACAAAACAGCCATGACAGATTTATGAACCAATCACTCACGATTTCCATCTGTATCCGTCTAACGTGTTGAAGGGAGTAAATATGAAACGTCATCATCGATCCGCCACGTGGCTCGGTGCCACCGTCGGCACACTCTGCGCCTTACTGACACTCGCCGTGGCCGCGCATGCCGCCGATCATCGCGGCTCCCTGACCGAGGAATTCCACCAGACCTATACCATCAGTGCAGATGGCCGGGTCGAACTGGATAACATCAACGGCGACGTTCACATCTCCAGTTGGGACCGGAACGAGGTGAAAGTCGATGCCGTGAAATATGCCGATACGAAAGAAAAACTCGACGAAGCCAAGATCGAAATCGACTCCGGCAAGGACCACCTCTCCATCCGGACGAAGTATCCGGAGCGGGACCACAACTGGACCTGGGGCTCCCACAATAATCCCGCAAGCGTGGAATATACCCTGACGGTTCCGCGCACGGTTGCGCTCGACGAGATCAAGCTGATCAATGGCGCGCTGGACGTGACTGGGATGACGGGCGAAGTTCGTGCTTCGTGCATCAACGGCCGTTTAGAAGCTCACGATCTCTCGGGGCGCGCAAAACTCGATACCGTGAATGGCAGGCTGGACGCCAGTTTCAACCAACTCCACGCCAAGGACATTGAACTGAATTCGGTGAATGGCGGCCTCGAACTCACCATCCCGTCCGATTCGAATGCCCAGGTGGAGGCCAACACGGTCTCAGGCGGCATCAACAACGACTTCGGGCTTCATGTAAATCGTCATCAGGTGGTGGGGCAGAGTCTTCGCGGAGAGATTGGGAACGGTGGAACTCGAATCAAGC
>JASLEQ010000179.1 GCA_030151135.1 Candidatus Sulfotelmatobacter sp.
AGACCGCGACGAACCAGGTTTCATCGGATGCCCATGCCGGTTCCTATCCAACGGTCGGTCAGAATGCGTGCTCGTCGTGCCACATGTCGCATGACTCGATTGCACCGGCCCGGCTGCTGCGGCCGGCCACCCCCCCAGCTACTTCGTATGATCCAGTCACGCAGAGTTGCATGACGTGTCACGCGGGTGGGACTTACTTATCACCCGCCACGGTGCCGAACATCATGGCGGAGGTGGGCAAGATCAGCCATCCGCTGCCGTCTGGAAACAATTTCCACGATGCGGCGGAGACTCCGCTGCTGCAGCACAATCGCCACGCGACCTGCGTGGATTGCCACAATGCGCACGACGGGAATGCGGAGACGGCATTCTCGGCGCCGCCGGCGATTCGGCCGCCGCAGCAAGGAGCGACGGGCATCAGCGCGCTGGACGGCATTACTGTCCTGACGCCATCGATCAATCAGTACGAGACTTGCCTGCGTTGCCACGGCACGAGTCTGGGTAAGCAGCGGCTGGCAGTGTTTGGATATTCGCCGATTCGCGTGGTGCAGGCGGCCGACCCGCTGAACGTGATTGCCGAGTTTGCGCAGACGGCGACGTCGAGCCATCCGGTGACGCATCCCAGGTCAAGCCCGCTGCCGCAGCCGAGCTTACTGGTGAATATGCTGAACGAAACCGGGCTGCCATCATCGCGACTGGTCGGGACGCAGTTGTTCTGCAGCGACTGCCACAACAGCGATGACAATCGCGAATTTGGCGGGACCGGGGCGAATGGCCCACATGGATCGAAGTGGACACATCTGCTGGAAAGACGTTATGAGTTCAGCCAGGCGCCGGCCCCGGGCCAGTTGATTACCAATTTATTTCCGAATCCGGACGTGACGGTGAATGGCCCATACGCAATGTGCGGAAAGTGCCACGATTTGCCGAACAATATTCTGGCGAATACCAGCTGGAACCAGCACGCGTTGCATGTGTCGCAGTATGGCTTCAGCTGCTCGGTCTGCCATACGGCGCATGGGATGGGAGCAACTTCTCCGACGTTTACGGGCGAGCGGCTGGTGAACTTCGACGCGAACGTGGTGGCGCCGAACGGCAGCACTCCGATTGGATATAACCGCGCCACGAATACGTGTTCGTTAACGTGCCACAACACGGCGCATAACGCGAACGGCACGGTGACGTCCACTGCCTCTGCCGGTCATAAGCGCTGAGACAACTTCTGATGTGGATCCGGGGAATCACTCGCAATGGGGAAGCTTCGCATACCGGCAATGCTGGTGTTGTTTTCCGCGGCTGCGGCAATTGAAGCATTCCGCCTGACATCTCTCTCGTCGTTGAACGCCGCGGATATCTGGTGGCACCTGAGTTCGGGCCTATGGATACTGCAGCACCACTCTCTTCCGCATTTCGGCATCTTCTCCCAAAATTCCACACAGCCATGGATCGCTTCGAGCTGGGCTTACGAAGGGCTTCTGGCGATCACATACAGGATGCTTGGACTGCGGGCGATTCCGTGTCTCCTGATGGTTTTCAAGTCTGTACTCGCCGTGCTGACCTTTTTGCTGGCGGGTGGAACGCGCGGAAGATTCTGGCCAGCCATTGGGCTCTCAATCGCTGGCCAATACATTCTGGCAAATCTGCAGCCCGGACCGGCATATCTTTCCGTTCTCTTCTTCGGAATTGAATTACTTGTCCTGTGCGAGGCGCGGCGGCGCGGGAATGCGCGGCTACTATGGATGCTTCCGCTGCTGTTTCTGGCCTGGGCGAACTTGCATGTCCAATTTGTGTATGGCCTTGTCGTGCTGACTTTGTTTCTGGGTACGGTTGCGTATGAGAACGCTATCGCTGTTCCTGGATTCGTGCGCACCGGCCAGGCAGGGGGGATCGTTGCCGCATCGGTTGCGGCCACGCTGATCACGCCGTACTTTTACGGTCCTTGCGCAGGCTTCTTCAAAACTACATTCAGCGATGCGAACAGGTATTTGCCGGAATTTCAGGCGTTGGGATTCCGCCAACCGCAGGATTATCTATTGCTGCTGCTCGCCATGGCAGCGTTTCTCGCGCTCGGAGTGCGGCGGTCACGGGATGCATTTCTGATTGGGGTGCTGGTCTTCTCACTCGGCATTTCTTTCTACTCGCAACGCGACATCTGGATGGTGACCCTCACCGCGATCGCCGTGATTGGCGAGGCGATGGCAAAGAAAGAGACGACAGACAAGGAAGCGCGAAAATTATTTGGAAGAGCCGCCTGCGCATCTGCTGCTTGTGCGGCCGCAATCGTGATCGTGTTTTTCCTGATGCGCGTTCCGCGCGATCGCGAAGCGCTTCTGGCGAAGATTGGTCAGAGATATCCCGTGACAGCCTGCGAATACATTCGTCAACACGGGCTTCCGCGGCCTTTGTTCAATGCGTACGAGTGGGGAGGATTTCTCACGTGGTATTTGCCGGAATATCCGGTGGCGATTGACTCGCGCACGGAACTATACGGCGCCGATGCAATCATCGAATATTCGAAGGCGATGAATGCCGAGGTGGCGTACACGGAGTATCCAGCGTTGTCGGACGCGCAGACGATCGTGTTGCCGAAAAACACGAACATGGCCGCGGCGCTCAGTTCAGTTCCGCGTTTTCAGGTGACGTACAGCGATAGCGTCTCCGTCGTGCTGACGCGGAGTACGCCATGAGCAAACCAGCCAGAGTCATCGAGGTCGTCGACCAAGCAACCGATCTCGCCGGAAGGATGGAACCGGGCCATCGCATCTTCAGAAATGCCAGGCGCTGCGGCTGGCCGGCGTTCAGGATGCGACTGATCTGCCGCCGTTTTTATTGATCAGATGACTAGATGTGTAAATGAATTAATCTTCAGTATTTCCTTGCGATCGGGACACCGTTCACCCGCCTGGCATACACGGTGGCGATGTCGTCGTGGTAGATGAGTTGGAAGCGGGGATCAACGCTGAGGATTTTGGCGAGCGGCATTTCGCTGCCGAGCAGTACCACTTCGGACTCGTTCAGGTATGGGTCGGAGGCATAAGAGGCTTCGGCGTTTTGCGAGTTGAAGAAGATTTTGTCGAGGTCGTCCCCGTAAAGGTCGTTGCGGCCGTCGACGGCCACGGGATACTCGGGCATGTACCACATTAAGAATCCGCCCCAGTTGAGGGCATTGTAGAGCGGGCCTTGCACGGGATTCCGCCGTAGAAAATTAATGGCGTTGACCGGGTATGCCGAACTGATGGCGCGATCGAGCCCACGCTCGGTGAAGGCAGTGCCGCTGGCGACGGTCGCGAGCAGGATCGCTACGGCTGCTGCGACCGATAATTTTTCCAGCCAGCTTTCACGAGAGCATGTCACTGCTTGCGCGGTTTCATCCTGTGCTAAAAATGAATCCGCGATGCATGCCGCCGCGGGCAGGCAGATGAACCAGGCATCGCGCATGGTGCGATAGGCGATGATGCTGGCTGCGGTCATCAGCGCGAGCTTGAAGAGGTCGAGTTTGCGCCGCCAGCCGACGGCGAAGAATCCGGCAGCAGTGAGGAAAAGCTCGGCGAAGTGGCTGTATCCGCGGAAGCTGAGCGGCTGCAGTTCGATGATGACTGAGTAGGTGAACTTCGCCTTCGAGTATTCGTAGACGACCTGGTACGGATGATAGAAATAGGGACCGACCAGGGTCGCGAGGACGCAGCCGACGCCGAGGAGCGCCAACTTGTCCACTGGTAGCATTGTAGGCACTAAGAAATCCGCCTTGATATGGAATGCCTCCGCCGCCCGCTGGAATAGATTGACGCCGACAAAAAGTCCAACGAGGAAAAGTCCATAGACGAATTGGATATGAAGGTTCGCCCAGAGCAGCAAGATCAGCGGCAGCCCGTAAAGTGGCTTGATCTGGGCCGTGCGATTCGCTTCGATCAACAAAGTGAGAGTGACGGCGAAGAGCGCGATCGAAAAGAAAAATGGCCGCGGCATTCCGTTGAATAAGAACGCCGAGCAAACGATTCCAGCGCCGATGCAGGCAAGCCAAAGATTCTGAGACAGGCGGCGCAGCATCCAGTAGATGGAGTACGCCACCGCGAGCGTCAACAGGACTCCGAATAGACCGATGCCGATCAGGCCGAGCCAAGCATAAGCCCGCGACATCAGGATTTCGTATCCCCAGCTATAGGCAACCCAGGGACGGCTTGCGGCCGTGCGCGAGAGGATGCCGGTGTGTGGCACGCTGGCGTGATCGATGATCCAGTCACCGACTTTGAGATGCCACCAGATGTCCGGATCCAGAACGCAGAGCTTGATTTGGAAGGCGATGGTGCCGATGCCGGCGAGGAGGAGGACGAGCGCCGCGAGTTGAATCGTGCGGAAGCGTAATAGCGAACGGATTTCGGTAGCAGCGCTCACGTGGTGGACATCACTGCTGTTTCCGCCTGGGCGTCACTTGATTCGTCTGCGATTTGATCGCCAGCGGTTCCGGATTCGTGATAATCGGCATCCTGATTCACGGCCCAGACATCGTAGCGGCGCTCCCCCGCGATGATGTTCTTCGCCGTGAGAATGGCCGTCATCATCGCGTGATCCTGGTTGTTGTACTTATGCATGCCGTTGCGGCCGACGAGATGCAGGCTCGAGAACTTTTGTTCGAGGGCAATGCGGATCGTGTCTACGTGCTTCTGATAGGCATCGTCGTAAACGGGATAGGCTTTGCGCTGGCGGATGACGCATCCATCGATTACGTCGGCGGCGTCGGCAAGATTCAGGCGCTGGAGTTCCTTTTTTGCGAGTTGAAGCAGTTCCAGATCGGGGGAATTCCAGAGCTTATCGCCTTCAAAGCAAAAATACTCGAGGCCGTAGGAGGAATAGGCGGGATCGGGGACCATCCCGGGCGACCAGGATTTGTAGTTTTGCACGCGGCCGACTTGCACGGAGGGATCGTGGATGTAGATCCAGTTGTCGGTGAAGCGTCCTTGATCGCGCACGATGAGGCCGACGGTGAGGAAATCCCGATAGCGCAGTGATTGCGCGGCGCGGTTGGCTTGCTCGGAAAGGGAGGGCTCGATTTGCGCCACCAGTTCGCGCATCGGCATCGACGAGATCAGGTGCTCGCCGATATATTCTTCGACGTTTCCGTCAGCATCTTCGGTGGTGACGATCCAAAGATCGCTGGCAGCGTTGAAGCGGCAACCAACCACGCGGCGGCCGAGCAGAACTTCGCCGCCGAAGCCGCGAACCTTCTTTGCGCATGCCTCCCACATCATTCCCGGGCCGAGGCGCGGGTAGCGGAAGGTGTCGATCAGCGTTTTCACAAGTTGCTGGCGGTCTTTGGGCGTTCGCGACAGGAATGCATGCTTGATGGCCGAACCGAGCGAAAGGCCCTTGATGCGTTGGGCGGCCCAATCCGCGGAGATTTCCTGGCAGTTCATCCCCCAAACTTTTTCGGTATAGGTTTTGAAGAAAATCCGGAACAGGCGCTCTCCGAACTGGTTCACGACCCAGTCCTCGAAAGTTTTGGGGTTGGGCTTTGGGCGGAGACGGGCTGTGAGGAACGACAAGACGCAGAGCACCGACTCGATGACGCCAAGGTTCCACAAGGCCTCGAATGGCTTCAGTGGGTAGGTGAAGAATCGGCCGCGATAGTAAATGCGCGAGGAGCGCGGGCGCTCAAGCATGTCATCGCCGCAGACATCGGTCCAGAGGTCTTCGACTTCGCGGGATTTGGAGAAGAAGCGGTGTCCACCGATGTCGAAGCGGAAGCCCTTGTAGTTGACTGTGCGGGAGATGCCGCCCACGTTTTCCGGATCGCTCTCGAGAACCACGACTGGGAGCTTTTGCCTGGAGAGTTTATATGCCGCTGTCAGGCCTGCCGGCCCGGCGCCCACAATCACCGCCTTAAAAATTTTGGCCATGCGAGATTTTTCCGAACGCGCCCAAACGACGACCTTCCGCCCCAGTTCCCTGATCGCCGCCAAGCTTGCATTGGCAATCTTTGTGCCACAGGCGGTCTGAGAGTAAGTCATTGATCCTCAATACGGTAGGGGGTTACAGCAAGAGATCCGCAGGCGCCTGGAGAGGGGCAAAACACGCGATCACTGAGGGAAATCTCCGATGAGGACATGTTGCGCGAAGCGTGGAATTTCGTAAGCGGCTGAAAACAGGATGATTGGGTGGGGGAGACTCGGGCCGGCTTTGGCAGCTTCGATGCAGTCGTGAAGAAGTTGCGAACGCGCGACTGCGCTTTTCTTCGTGCTTGTTTTTCTCTTGGGATGTTGATCTGCTTTCGAGCGGAGCGACGGATCGAGGGACCGGGCAGGGCTGGAAGGCTGGACGACTGACGCCGCGGTTAGGCCCACGGAATCAGACCAGATCCAGCCCTGCATCGCGAAGGAAGCTCGGGACTTGCGATTCTGGGGAATACTGAAATGGTTGTGAAGGAAGAGAATGAACTGAGACAGGCTGATCCGCATTCGAAGCACAGCGAACCTATCCGCGGTCACGGATTGTGCTACTGGACGCCACGAGTATTGACGGCAGTTCTGGTACCTGTCGTTTTGATCGGGCTGTTTGAAGGAGTGTTGCGTCTATTCGACGTGGGATTTCCGACCAATGCGACGGTGCCGTGCACGCTGAAGGGGCAGGCGGCCTCCTGTTACAACCTGTTTTTCCCCGCACCATTCTTCCCGCCGGGAATGATCAAGACGCCACAGGCGTATGCGATTCCTGTGAGTAAGCCAGCTGGCACCTACCGAATTTTTGTGCTCGGGGAATCGGCCGCGATGGGCGACCCGGATCCGGCGTATGCCTTCAGTCGATATCTGGAAGTTATGTTGCGGAAGAATTATCCGCAAATGCACTTTGAGGTCATCAACACCGGCAGCGTTGCGGTGAACTCACACGTGCTTTTGCCACTGGCGCGTGGGCTGGCGAAGCAGAAGCCGGATTTGTTCATCATCTATTCAGGAAACAACGAAGTGGTCGGGCCCTATGGGCCGGGAACGGCATTGACATCTTCCGGGATGTATCTGCCCGTCATCCGAGCCAGTATCGTCGCGCGGTCGAGCCGCGTTGGACAGCTGCTCGTAAAACTCGGTACACAGAAAAAAGAGTGGGGCGGCATGGAGATGTTTCTCGATCGCCAGGTGCCGGCAAGCTCCGGGCTGATGAAACATGCCTACTCCAATTTCGAAGCCAATCTGCGAGACACGATTGAAGTTGCCCGCGCGTCGGGCGCGCGCGTCATCGTGAGTACCGTCGCGACGAACCTGAAGGACTGTGCGCCGTTCGCGTCGGCGCACCGGGAAGGGTTGGCGGCAGAGGATCTGCGCTCATGGAACGCACTGTTCGCGCAGGGGATCAATTCGGAAAACAGCCGCGCATATGGCGATGCGATGCAGGCCTACCAGGCAGCGGCGAAGATCGACGATCAGTATGCGGAACTGGAATTCCGAATGGCGCGAACGCAATGGATGTTGGGTGATTACGCCTCATCGCGGGAGTATTTCCAGAAGGCGCGGGATCTGGATACGCTGCGCTTTCGAGCTGACAGCAGGATCAACGACATCAACCGTGCGGTGGCGTCATCGAATTCGGGTGCAGAACTGGTCGACGCCGAGACCATATTTGCTACGCAAAGCGCAAATGGAATCATCGGCAGCGATCTGGTGTATGAGCACGTCCATATGACTCCGCTGGGAAATTATCTGCTGGCGAAGGCAATGTTCCTGCAGATTGCCGGCGGGATGCCCGGCGGCCAGGCTGCAGCCGAGGCCGGTGTTCTCTCCGAGCCGGACTGCGAGCGGTTGCTTGCGCTCACTCCTCACGACCGGGTGCGTATAGCCAGGGAAATGTTTGAGCGTCTGCAGAAACCTCCCTTTACCAACCAGTCGAATCATTCCGACCAGTTGCTGCGGCTAGCCGTACAGGCAGAAGTGCAGTACGAGAACCCGAATGAGACCTCGGCCGAATATCAGTGGGCGATCGCGCAAAGGCCCGATGATCGCGT
>JASLEQ010000198.1 GCA_030151135.1 Candidatus Sulfotelmatobacter sp.
GAAGACATTTACGGCCAATGGAACCGCCGGAGACTACGCGGTTGAGGCATCTACGCCGGGTGCTGGAAACACCGCTCAATTCGGTTTGACAAACGCTACCGGACCGTCCGTCGTGATCAATGCGGCAAACGGATCTCCTCAGACCGCTCTGGCGAATGCAGCCTTTACTACCCCACTTTCGGCGGTTGTGACCCAGAATGGTGGCGGGGTGAGCGGCGTGAGCGTCGTCTTTACCGTGCCCGCTTCCGGGGCCAGTGGGACCTTCCCTGGCGGAAATTCCACCGACACCGAGACTACCGACCCGAGTGGGGTCGCAACGTCAGCCGTCCTCACCGCCAAAGGGATTGCCGGAAATTACATTGTGACGGCAAGTACTTCAGGAGCGGCGTCAGGCGCTGGTTTTAACCTGACGAATGTCTACGGTGTCCGCGCCACTGGCGGGACGCCACAGAGCACAACCGGCGGTCAACAATTTGCCAATCCACTGGTCGCTACTGTTGAAGATGGATTAGGCAATCCCATCAGCGGCATCACTGTCACATTTACGGCGCCAAGCTCTGGTGCCAGCGGGACCTTCGGCAAGACCAGCACCAGGACCGAGACCGAGATCACGGGAGCCAATGGCCAAGCGACCTCGTCAACCTTCACCGCGAATACCACGACAGGAACCTATCAAGTACAAGCGACGATTGTGAACGGCTACGCTCCGGCCGCATTCAATCTCACAAACAACTGATGGGTGGTAGAGGAAACGTGGCGAAAGGAGCCGACGATCCCTGCATAGTGATTTGGAGCGAGGACCTAGCGAGTCTTACCCAGAGAATGACCCCGAAAACCACAAAGCCGGGCTGGTTGACCCGGCTTTCCTATTGTGGAACTGGTTCGTCGGTCTTGTTTCGATCGGCAACCCAGAATGTCTTGAACCTTGCCTGTTCCGCGTCTTAATCCTCAGCCTGCTGCGATCACTCACCCAAGTTCACTATCTCAAGGACCGTCACTTGCAGGTTTGCTACTGTGAAACTTTGTCACCTCGAAAACCAAATTCAGTTTCCAGTCGGTTTTTACATCACCATTGCCAGGTTCTCCAGCTCGTGCTGGAGGACTGGGATAGCGCATCCGGCCATCTCGACGCGGCCAGCCGCATCGAGCGCCGCTGTGGGCGAAACCCCGTAACCGCGGCCCATCAGGAACACGCGGAGCAACTCCGCAGCCTCATAGGAATCGACCATTCCACCTTGCAGCAGGTCATTCCGCAGGGCTGCCAGCTCCGTCATCGTGAATCTGTCTTTATCGTTATTTGCCTTCTCGTATGTCATGGCCGTCATCACCTCCGACTCCGACCTCTACTTACCCCATTAGACTCTTGGTGCGCTGTTCAAGTTGCATGCAATTGGCATGCCGTTGTTGCCGTAGACACTCAGTGCAAAACTGGGGATTCCGGTATTCCTTAAACCTTGGAAACATCGGTATTTGCGGGAAGTGCTGTAGGAACCAAGGGGCGGGGTGGTGTCCAAAGTACCCGCAGGTAATGTCTTGGTTGACACAAAGTGTCGGTGGATTGGTGATTCTCGGCCACAGGCGGTGCTACGCGGCCACGGTCCAGAGCCAAGCAAATTCACCGGGCGGGTTAGGACTCGACCGAGGCCTCGTCGATCAGCATGATTGGAATTCCATCGCGCACCGGATAAACGCGATGGCACTCCTTGCACTTCAGACTTTCCGGAGCTTGGCGGTATTCCAGGTCTGTCTTGCAGGCCGGGCATACCAGCATTTCGAGCAGGTCTTTGGAGAGCATTGCTCCGAAATTATACAAAAGCATCGGTCACAGGTCAGAAAATGGGACTTACGATCCTCTGATTCGGTCGTGACGAACCGCAGATGAATTTCTTCGCCCTGTTTCAGCCGCATTCCTAGCTCAGGACGCCTCGCCCCCTGTAAGATTTACTGAGAAAGCTCAATCATGTCAGCACTCATATTGGACGGAACCAGGATCGCGCAGCAGATCCGCAGCGAAGTGGCTGCGGAGGTAAAGACGATGTCGGAGGCCGGGATGCGTCCCGGGCTGGCGGTCGTCTTGGTGGGGCACAATCCCGCTTCGGAGATTTATGTTCGCGGCAAGGTCAAGGCCTGCGAGGAGGTCGGCATCTATAGCGAGAAGATCACGCCGCCAGAGACGGCGTCGACCGCCCAACTGCTCGCCTTGATCGAAGACCTGAACCGCCGCGACGAGATCGACGGGATTCTGGTACAGCTGCCGCTCCCTCGGCAAGTGGATTCGAAAAAAATTCTGCTCGCGGTCGATCCTGCCAAGGATGTGGATGGGTTCCATCCCATGAACGTTGGCTTCCTTTCTACGCAACGCCCTGGCTTGGTTCCGTGCACCCCGGCGGGCGTGATGGAGATTCTGAAGCGCAGCAATATTCCCATCGCAGGACAAGAAGCGGTCGTCGTGGGACGTAGCGACATTGTCGGCAAGCCCGCCGCCATGCTGCTGATCAACGCCAATGCCACCGTGACGGTCTGCCATTCGAAGACCCACGACCTGCCCGCTGTCTGCCGGCGAGCGGACATCCTGGTTGCGGCGATCGGACGCGCTGGCATGATCACGCGGGATTTCGTAAAACCAGGCGCCGTGGTGGTCGACGTTGGCATGAACAGCGTCGCCAATGCGTCAGAGTTTCAACGCTTCTTTGCCGGAAATGCCAAGCGGGAGGAGACGTTTCGTAAGAAAGGCTCGACACTGATCGGCGACGTTCATCCGGAAGTCGCCGAAGTTGCCGGAGCCCTGACGCCGGTACCGGGCGGCGTCGGGCCGCTGACCATTGCCATGCTGATGTACAACACAGTGAAGGCAGGCAAGATGCGTCGCGGAAGTGGAGTTCCGGAACTGTCACGCACATAGATCCCACCACAGTGGCACAGTGAGATGGAGCAACAACGATTTGCGGGCAAGCCTGCGTGACTTTTTGAATAATTTCGCAATTGTCTGTGCCCGGTTGGGGAAGGGCTTTTAACGAGGATGGAATGCTGAAGGTCGGCCTCACGGGAGGCATCGCATCGGGAAAGTCCGTTGTCGGCGAAATGTTTGTGGGCCTGGGAGCCCACCTGGTGCAGGCCGACCGGATCGCGCATTCCTTAATGAAGCCGGGTGAACCCGTCTATAACGAGGTGGTGCGCCACTTCGGGCGTGAGATTCTTAACCCAGATGGCAGCGTCAATCGCGGCAAGCTGGCCGAGGTAGCCTTTGGTCCCTCGGGGGCAGCAGAGCGGGCCTCGAGGATCCAGGAACTAAACCGCATCGTGCATCCTGCGGTGATCCGCAGCCAGGAAGAATGGATGCAGGCGGTAGGCGCACAGAACCCGCACGCCGTGGCCATGGTGGAAGCCGCCCTGCTGATCGAAGCCGGAACCGCGAAGAGGTTCGACGTTTTGATCGTGGTCACCTGCAATACAGAACAACGTGTCGAGCGCTTTGCTAAGCGTCAGAAACTGGACTTGGCGGCAGCGCGCGACGAAGTCTCGCGGCGCATGGCTGTGCAGCTAACGGACGAGGAAAAGATCAAGCTGGCAGATTACGTGATCGACAACTGCGAATCTCTCGCGAAGACGCGGGAACAGGTCGAAGTGATCTGGAACGACCTGAAGCTCAAAGCTGCACGCTAGGAGAATCTTTGGCCGATTGTACGGAGGCACGTGGACGGGTGTATCGGTGTGAACAGCTTTGTATAAAATTAACTAGGACCTTTCTTCGTCGTAAAAACGTATCAGATCGTGATTAGGATCGGAGCTGGAATTCGAATATGAAACTGGTGCGGCCACTCATCTTCGCGGTAGCTCTTGCTGGGGCGTTTTTTTACTTCACAACCTGGCGTTCCAATCCGGTCGGCGAGTCGCATCCGGCGAGTTGGTTTTCGCATCCGGCGCAGGTGGAGATTACCGAGGCCGCGCCCGGTGAATCCCTCGATGGCGAAGAGCAAAACAACATCTCGGTGTACAAGAAAAATATCCCCTCGGTCGTGAACGTTACGTCGCGCGCCATGACCTTTGATTTCTTCTACGGCCTTGTGCCGCAGGAAGGCCAGGGTTCGGGATTCGTCATCGACAAAGACGGCCATATTCTGACGAACTATCACGTCATCGCCGACGCCCGGCAGGTGAAGGTGACCTTGCATAATCGCAAGAGTTATACGGCCACCGTTGTGGGCACCGATCCAGCGCACGACCTGGCGGTCATTCAGATCAAGGCTCCCGACCTCGTTCCGGCGATTCTAGGAGAGTCGCGCAATCTGCAGGTTGGACAAAAGGTGTACGCGATCGGCAATCCGTTTGGACTTTCTGGAACCATGACTCGCGGCATCGTGAGTTCGATTCGTCCCGTGCGCGAACCGAATGGAGCCTACATTGATGAAGCGATCCAGACCGATGCTGCCATCAATCCCGGAAATTCGGGCGGCCCGCTGATGAACTGGCACGGCGACGTCATCGGCATCAACACCATGATTCTCTCTAATGTCGGCCAGAACGCCGGAATCGGCTTCGCCATTCCCATTAACACAGCCAAAGCTGTGCTGAACGATCTGCTGACGCTCGGTCGCGTGCGGCGTCCAGCGCTGGGTGTGCGCACGATTCCCATCAGTCCCGAATTAGCCGACGAGATCGGACTCTCAGTCGACCACGGATTGTTGATCATCGGGATCGTTCCCGGAAGCGCGGCCGATCGGGCCGGCTTGCACGCCGGAAATGAGCGCGCTTATCTCGGCAACATGGCGATCACCCTCGGAGGCGATTTGATCGTAGCCATCGACGACCAGAAGATCGACGATCAGGACGATCTCTCGCAGATGATGAACAATCACCGCGCCGGAGACTCGGTGAAGGTCACGATTTATCGCGGCAAGCGCAAGATGGATGTCACCGTCGAACTCGGCGAAGCTCGCGAGCAGGTGTAAGAATCGCTGTTGGCCTAGCCAGAGATAAGCATCGATGTTCACTGCGCACTTTCCTTTAGATAAAATCTTGCGCAGCAACCCACGATGCACTACTGTTCTCACCTGCCTATGACCGCCGTCCTTTAATTCGGCCCCCGATTCCTGAGCGACCGGCGCCTTCGTGTGCTGCGTGTCGCTAAAACTTGATTTCTGTCTCAACTTCAGAGAGGACATTCCAATGGAATTTGTGGATAAGGCACTGGCTCGCCGTCTGGAATCGTGCGAGGAGATGCCGCAGGTGTATTACGCCCGTGAGTTCAAGAAGTCCCGGCCAGAGGTAGGCGCCGCCGAAGAGGAAATCTGCGGAGGGCACATGGTGTTTGCCGGTCTGGGATCGCCGATCGGCCGAGCAACGGCGGTCGGGCTCGATCGTTCGCTCACCGCCGACGATCTCGATCGTGTCGAGCATTTTTACCGACAGCACAAAGCTCCCTCACAAATAGACCTGACCCCGCTGCATGGCCCCGAAGTGTTCGAACTGTTCAAAGAGCGAGGCTATGCGATTGCAGAATTGAATAATGTGCTGTACCGAAGGTTGGATAAGGGCGAAGAGTTCCCTGATCCTCCGGAAGGTTGCGAGATTCGGCGTTCTCCGCCGCAAGAGGCAGAGATCACGGGTGCCATCGTGGAGAGCGCATTCTTCCCCGATGGCGCACCCGAGGCTTTTCGAGGTCTCATTCATCCGCTGTATCAAATGGAAAACGCCCTCGCCTTTGTGGCGACGGTGGATGGCAAGCCGGTCGCCTGCGGGACTGGGCTGATCATCCTCGAGCACAAAGTCTTCGCCCTCTGTGGGGCGGGCACGCTCGCTGGATTTCGCGGGCGCGGCCTGCAAACAGCTTTGCTGCAGACGCGGATAAAAGCCGCTCGCGATGCCGGCTGCGAATACGCCGTGGTCATCACCCAGGGCGGTACGGTCTCGCAGCGCAATGCCGAACGTTTGGGATTGCGGGTCGCTTACAGCAAGGTGACGGTCATCAAGCAGATGGTGTAAACCGACCCAAAGCAGAATCAGGAAGTCAGAGTGCAGCGTGAAATGCCGGAAGCCTGAATGCAGAAGCGAGGCTTCGACTTTCACTTCTGAATTTTGACTTCTTGCTTTTGTCTTCAGGGACTTGGCTGATGTCTTTCTGGCAATTGCGATTCGCAGCCGCTGATTGCATAGTAGAGCCATGTCCCAGGAAGTTTTCACGTTGCCGGGTCAGCGAGTTCGCCTGGAACCGCTGGAACTGCGGCACGTGGCCGGATTAGCCGCCGCATCGGCCGCGAACCGCGAACTCTATCGTTGGAGTCCGGTCCCGTCGGGGGCGGACCACACAATGCAGTACATTCAAACCGCTCTGGAATGGCAGAACGTGGGAACTGCTGTCCCGTTCGCGATCGTTCGCGCTACTGACGACACGGTGATTGGATCGACTCGCTTCTGGAACATGGAACGATGGGCGTGGCCCCAGGGACATCCGCGGCACGGTCGCGGCTCCCCCGACGCCTGTGAGATCGGCTACACCTGGCTTGCCAGTTCCGACATTCGCACGGGCGCGAATACCGAGGCCAAGCTCCTGATGCTCAGGCACGCCTTCGAGGTCTGGCAGGTCCTGCGGGTTTGCTTTCATACCGACGCGCGGAACCATCGCTCGCGCACGGCGTTGGAGCGAATTGGCGGGAAATTGGAAGGAGTTCTTCGCGCGCACCGCATGGCTGCGGATTTCATCCCCCGCGATTCGGTGCGCTATTCGATCATCGCCTCCGAGTGGCCGGGAGTGAAGCATCGCCTGACGAGCCTGCTCGAAGGCCGCCGACGATAGCGATCAATGACATCACGCTAACGTCTCGGGCGCAATTCCGTAATTCTTAATCCACTGCTCTTGCCATTCCTTTGCGACCGGCCACTGCAGGCAGATTCCGTATCCATCCGGATCTTTAAACGATAGCTGTCGCATGCCGTACGGCGCAACCTTCGGTTCCCTCAGGTTCACCCCGTGCGCGCGTAAATGCTGGTAAGCCGCGTCAAGATCCTTGCAACCAAAGAACAGGCACGTATCGTCATGAGTCGCAATCCGCGCTGGATCAGGAGCGCTCGGACGATGCTCTTTTTCATACGCCGTGTTGAGCATCACCTCGGCACCATTCAGCCTGAGTCCTGCCCAGTCACAGGCGTCTCCCGGCGTCGACGTTGCCCACACCGTAAAGCCGAGTACGTCTCGATAGAAGCGGATCGATGTCGGCATGTCGTAGACCTGGAGTAGCGGAGCCACGCCGTGAATGTCCATGGGAATGCGGCCCTCCTTTGTCTCCGATCGTAGGACGGGACTAAGGCAATTTACGTTAGCAAAGTTATCAGGCCGTGGTTGCGGCGAAGAATTCGGAAATCTGCAGAATCTCGTCCCCGCTCAAATGAAGATCCCCTGCGCGCATGACCCCGTCCGCCTGCTTCGCGCTGCGCGCGCCCACAATGGCTCCGGTGACCGCGGGATTTTGCAGCGTCCATGCGATCGCGACCTCTCCCGGAGTTCGGCCATGGTTCCTGGCGATCTGCTCCAGCAATTCCACCAATGCGAGGTTGCGAGACAGGTTCGGTTCGATGAAATCGGCATGCCGCTTCCGCCAGTCATCTTCCGGAAGGCGGGCAACGCGCTCACGGGTCATCGTACCCGTGAGTAGTCCCGATCCCATCGGCGAGTAGGCGATAACTCCGATGCCGTGCCGCTCACAATAGGGAAGAATCTCGGCCTCTACTTCGCGATGAATCAGAGAATACTTCGGCTGTAGCGACGTAATCGGAGCGATGGCGCTCGCCCGCCGCATTTGATCCACGTTGAAGTTTGAGACGCCAATCCAGCGGACTTTGCCTTCTCGTTGGAGCGTTGACAGCGCCTGCCAACCCTCTTCCAGTTCTGCCGCGTCTTGAGCCGGCCAGTGAATCTGGTAGAGGTCAATGACGTCGATCTGGAGCCGTCGAAGGCTGCTCTCCAATTCCTCGCGGATCGAACTCGCCTTCAAAATCGTTCGCAACTGCCCGCTCTCGTCCTGCCGTCGCGCGCACTTCGTGAACACATAGGGCTTCGGTCCAGACCAGCTCTTCAAGGCGCGCCCTACCACTTCTTCGGAGTGTCCTAGCCCGTAGACCGCAGCTGTATCGATCCAATTGATTCCAAGCTCCAGCGAACGATGGATGGCGGCAATGGAATCGTTATCATCCTGCGGCCCCCAGGCGAACTGCCAGCCTGAGCCGCCGATCGCCCATGCACCATATCCAACCGGAGTGATCTTCAAATCAGAATTACCCAGAGTGCGAGACTGCATAGAACTCTCCCTCCAGCTTTCGATTCAAATGAGGCAAACGAGATTCATTCAAAATCGCCCGCTTCCATAAAAATTCACCGGAACGCTCCTACTGTTTGCTGGATATTGAAACTTGAAACTCGAAACTTTTAACCCGGGCTCTATCTATTTGACTCTCGCTGCACGGCTCGGCTAGCCTCAATGTTCCGTCCACTTACGGATTTCCACTGTCCTGGCATGCGAATTCCATACAAACGTTTAAGCCTCTGGGGACTCGCGGTCTGCGCGTTGTCGGTCGCGGTATGGAGCTCGACAGAGCCTGTGCATGCCGAACACGCGATGGTGGTCACCGTTCACCAGCTCGCCACACGCGTGGGCATCGATATCCTGCGGGCAGGGGGCAATGCGGTCGACTCCGCCGTTGCTACCGGATTTGCGCTCGCCGTAGTGCATTCCCCAGCGGGAAACATCGGGGGCGGAGGATTCATGCTGATCCGCATGGCCGATGGCACGACGCACTTCCTCGACTATCGCGAAAAAGCTCCCGCCGCCGCGACAAAGACGCTGTACCTCGATGCGCAGGGGAATGTCATCCCAGGTGCCAGTGAGATTGGCTACAAGTCGATCGCGGTTCCAGGATCGGTCGCGGGGTTGGTGTATGCCGAAAAGAAGTATGGCAAGTTGACGCTGAAGCAGGTCATGGCCCCGGCAATTAAGCTGGCGCGGGAGGGGTTCGCGCTGACCTGGAACGAAGCCGCCGATATGCACGATTCCTATCTGGCGAAATTCCCGGAGTCGCGCCGCGTCTTCCAGCGTAATGGCGACTACTACAAGCCTGGAGAGATCTTCCGGCAGCCCGACCTCGCTCATACCCTCGAGCGCATTGCCGCAAAACCCGATGATTTTTACCATGGCCCGCTCGCCCGCGAAATCGCCGCTGCCATGCAAAAAGGTGGGGGCCTGATCACCGCCGACGATCTGGCGCATTACGAAGTCAAAGAGCGCGAGCCGGTCCGCGGCACTTATCGCGATTACGAGGTTATCAGCGCTCCCCCTCCGTCTTCCGGAGGCATCGTTCTCATTGAATCTCTGAACATACTGGAAGGATACGATCTCGCCAAGCTTGAGAATCGCTCTGCCGAGTCCATTCACTTCACGGTGGAAGCATTTCGACGGGCGTTCTTCGATCGTGCCGAGTTTATGGGCGATCCCGACTTTTCCAGGATTCCCGTCGCGCAATTGATCGATAAGAAATACGCCGCCGCCTGGCGCGAAAGCATCGATCCAGAACATGCGTCGCCCAGCAAAGAGCTGAGAAGGCCAACGGTGTTCAGCGAACTGGAGCAGGATGCTGCCCTGATTTCTCCTGCGCCGTCCCACGAGGGAAATCACACCACCCACTACTCGGTGATCGACGCCCAGGGCGAGGCGGTTGCCGTAACTACGACCATCAATGACTGGTTCGGATCGCGAGTCACCGCCGACGGCCTTGGATTTCTGCTGAATGATGAAATGGACGACTTCTCGGCAAAGCCCGGAGTGCCAAACTCCGACGGATTGATCCAGGGTGAGGCTAATGCGATCGGGCCGGGTAAACGTCCCCTCTCGTCGATGACCCCAACGATCGTTGTTCACCATGGCAAAACTGTGATGGTGCTAGGCTCGCCGGGAAGTTCGAAGATCATCACGACCGTGGCCAATGTGCTGATGGGCGTGGTCGATTACAAGCTGAACCTGCAGGAGGCTGTCAACGCCCCCAGATTTCACAATCAGTGGCTGCCCGACATCGTGAATGTTGAGAAAAGCTTCTTTCCCGACACGGTCCACCTTCTCGAGAATATGGGATACAAAGTGCAGGTCGGCCTGGGCGAAGGAGAAACCTCGCCCTACTGGAGTGACGCCGAGTGCATTGCGGTGGACGAAAAGACCGGGAACCGCCTGGGTGCGACCGACAACCGTAACAGCAATGGGAAGGCCATGGGATACTAGAAGTCAGCAGAGGGAAAGATTTTAGATCGCGAATTGTGTAGGATTTGGAGTTGCTCTCGGTCTGCCATCTGAACCAGGCAATTTGCAATACTAATAGGGACTATGCAGAAAGCAGTCTCAACATATCTTTTTGTAAAAGAGCGGCTTCACCCCGGTATCCTCGATAGCCTGTCGCGCAGCGGCGTGGAGGCGATTGAGATTTTCGCCGCGCGCCAGCATCTCGACTACGCCAACCGCAAACAGCACGTCAAAGAGATTGCCGAATGGTTCCGCGGTAGCGGCATCCCGCTGAACTCGGTGCATTCCCCTCTTTATGCGGATTACGAATGGGGACGCGCCGGCGCTCCTCCCGTGAACGTCGCTTCTACGGACCGTGCCGGCCGCATCGAAGCCATGGACGAAATCAAGCGCGCCCTCGAAATCGCCGAGCAGATCCCTTTCCGGTTCCTTGTGCAGCATCTGGGCACGCCCAACGAATCTTTCAGCGACAAGAAGTTCGAAGCGGCGATGACTTCGATCGAGCATTTGCGAGCTTTCGCCAAGCCTCTCGGCGTCAGCATTCTGCTCGAGAACATCCCCAACGAGCTTTCCACGCCTGATCACTTGGTCGAGATGATCCAGTTGGCGCACTTCGACGATGTCGGAGTCTGTTTTGACTTTGGCCATGCCCACATGATGAGTTCCGTTAGCGAATCATTCGAGATCGTGAAAAATCATATCCGCTCGACGCATGTCCACGACAACGACCGGTTGAAGGACTCGCATCTGTGGCCAGGGCAGGGAACCATCGATTGGAAACAAGCCATGGAGCTATTTCGCTCCGCGCCGCAGAAACCGCCGCTCCTGCTCGAACTCGGAGAAGACGAGAAAGTGAATGCGCTGGAAAAGCTGGGCGAGACATTCGACAAGCTGGAAAGCGCATGAGATTGCGCGATCGATCCACTGTGTGATTGCGCCAAGTTTTCAATCCCCAATCACCAAATCGCCCGATCACTCAATGGACTTATGACTCAATCGATAGAGACTATGGCACCTCCCATCACGACTATTTCCGAAATTGGCAAGCACGACGGCCAGGCGGTCACGATCCGCGGCTGGCTCTATAACCTTCGCGAGAGTGGGAAGCTCTTGTTCCCTCAATTTCGAGACGGATCCGGAATCATCCAGGGCGTGGTTCCGAAGAATGCAGTACCGCCTGAGGTTTTTGAGGCTGTAAAGACGCTGACGCAGGAGTCGAGCGTGATCGTGGAAGGCAAGGTCCGTGCCGATAAGCGGGCGCCGGGCGGATACGAACTCAATGTACAGAACGTGCATGTGGTGCAGCGCGTTCCCGAGACCGATCCGTACCCCATCACTCCGAAAGAGCATGGTACTGATTTCCTGATGGAGCACCGCCATCTGTGGGTGCGCTCGCAGCGTCAGGCCGCGATCCTGCGGGTTCGCGCCGAGATCATCAAGGCGGCTCGCGACTTTTTTGATGAGCACGGATTCACGCTTACCGATCCTCCCATCATTACGCCGGCGGCCTGTGAAGGCACGACAACATTATTCCCGGTCGATTACTTTGAAGAGCAGGCATTCCTCACGCAATCTGGACAGCTCTACGTTGAAGCCATGGCGATGGCGCTCGGCAAGGTGTATTCGTTCGGCCCGACGTTTCGCGCCGAGAAGTCCAAGACGCGCCGTCATCTCACCGAATTCTGGATGGTCGAGCCGGAAGTCGCCTACGCCACACTCGATGACGTCATGGACCTCGCCGAGGGATTGATCAGCTTCATTGTGAAGCGTTGTCTCGAACATCGCCGCACCGATTTGCAGACGATCGGCCGTGACCTATCGAAGCTCGAGAAAATCGCTCCGCCATTCCCCCGCATCAGCTACGACGATGCGGTGAAGAATCTGCAGGAAGGCCACGCCAAAGGGGCGCTGGAAACAAAGTTTGAGTGGGGCGGCGATCTCGGTTCGCCGGACGAGACTTATTTGTCCTCGCAGTTCGACAAACCGGTGATGGTGCATCGCTATCCCGCCAAGGTAAAGGCGTTCTACATGGAGCCCGACCCGCAGCGGCCCGACCTCGCGCTGTGCGTCGATGTACTAGCGCCCGAAGGCTACGGCGAGATCATCGGCGGTTCGCAGCGCATGGCTTCGCACGAACTGCTGCTGCAGCGCATTCACGAGCACGGCCTGCCCGAAGAAGCCTTCAAGTGGTATCTGGATCTGCGAAAATTCGGCAGCGTGCCGCACGGAGGCTTCGGCATGGGCATCGAGCGGGCCGTAGCCTGGATCTGCGGTCTCGAGCACGTTCGCGAAACCATTCCGTTCCCAAGAATGCTCTACCGGCTTTACCCATGAACTAGTCGGGAGATTCAGTCATCTGGCCATCGTGCGATTTTTGTGCGGCATCGAAATAGAATGGCTGGGGCAGTTCGAATGGCTCGATGACTAAATCGCCTAATGACTCAATGCTATGACGAACACTCAGCCCGCTAGCACCGTCTCCGGCCGCAAAATCCGCGTCATCGGCGTTCCTCTTGATCTCGGTCAATCTCGTCGCGGAGTGGACATGGGCCCGTCCGCCGTTCGCGTTGCCGGACTCGAAGCTCGTCTCGAAGCCCTCGGCCATCAGGTCGAGGATGGCGGGAACGTCCCAGTCGCTATCCCCGAGCAGAAGCCCGAAGGCGCGGCCAACGCAAAATATTTGAAAGAGATTACTGCCACCTGCACCAAGCACGCCGAATTAGTTTTAAAGACGCTTGAGGCGGGGAAGGTTCCGCTCGCCCTTGGTGGCGATCACTCCATGGCCGCAGGAACCGTCTCCGGCGTTGCTGAGTTCTATCGCCGGCAGAATCAGAACGTCGGTCTGATCTGGATCGACGCCCACACCGACATCAACACCCCGGAAAGTTCTCCGAGTGGAAACGTGCACGGCATGCCCCTTGCTGCTTTGATGGGGCTGTGGCCCGGGGAACTCGCCAATATCTTCGATTTCTCTCCGAAGGTGCGCCCTGAAAACTGTGTTCTGGTCGGCGTTCGAGATATTGATGCGGTGGAAAAAGAGAACGTGCGCAAAGCTGGAATCGGCGTCTTCACCATGCGCGACATCGACGAGCGCGGCATGCGCACCGTGATGGAAGAGGCCCTCCGGATGGCTGGACGCGGCACCGCCGGTTATCACATCTCGCTCGATATGGACTGGGTCGATCCCGAGGATGCCCCAGGCGTCGGCACTCCCGTTCGCGGGGGCGCAACCTATCGCGAAGCCCATCTAGCCATGGAAATTATCGCCGACCACGGCCGCATGCTCAGCTTCGAGATCGTCGAAGTGAATCCAGTCATCGACGAACATAATCAGACGGCAGATCTGGCGGTGGAACTAGCGCTGTCAGCCTTCGGCAAAAAAATCCTCTAATCGTTGCGAGATGGTGCGCCCTGCGCCGTAGAAGAGCGAGATCGTTCACCCCGTGAAACGAGCGCCCCCGGAAGAATGCCGTGAACGCGCACCCTGCAAGACTGCCGTCAACGACCGCCCTGCAAGAGCGCCGTGGAAGAGCGGCCCCTTTAAGGGCCGCGTCAGGCACACAAAATTTCAACCCTTAAGGGCCTGAGATCTCTTCTTTGCCGCGAACAATCTTTCTGGCGCTTCAGCCCGTACCCTCCCTGCGATTGACGCACCCTACCCTCCCCGTCCACACTAAAATGTCATGGAAAAGCTTCGAGTCGGCATCTTATTCGGTGGACGCAGTGGCGAGCATGAAGTCTCTCTTCTCTCCGCAGCTTCGGTCCTCAACGCAATCGACAAAGAGAAATATGAAGTGGTGCCCATCGGCATCACCAAAGACGGACGCTGGCTGACCGCCGAGCACGCGGAAAATCTCCTGACCGGAAAGTTAGTCCTCGAACCGCGCCAGCTCCGCGCCGGAGATCCCGACCTGACTCAACCCGCCGCGGTCCTCGCACGCGGCGAAGCGGTCGTCGTTCCTCCCGAGCCGGTGCACCGCCAGACTGGGCTGATTCCATTTCAAACCGACGCCGTGCCAATGCGTCGCGCCTCCGACCGTGCCATCAATGTCGACGTGATCTTCCCCGTGCTTCACGGCACCTTCGGCGAAGACGGCACCATCCAGGGCCTGCTCGAACTTGCCGACATCCCCTACGTTGGCGCGGGAGTGCTCGGCTCCGCCGCCGGCATGGACAAAGACATTATGAAGTCGTTGTTCATCGCGGCCGGGCTGCCTATCGTGAAGCACCTCACGATCCTGCGCCGAGATTGGAAGAAGGACCGGAAAAGAGTCGAGAAGCTCGTCGCAAAGTTGAAGTACCCCGTTTTCGTTAAACCTGCGAACCTCGGATCTTCCGTCGGCATCAGCAAGGCGCACGATAAGAAAGAGCTCGGCCCCGCGATCGAAGAAGCCGCCAGATTTGATCGCAAGATTGTGATTGAGCAAGGCGTCGGTGGCGACAAAGAAAAGGCCCGCGAGATCGAATGCTCGGTGCTTGGCAACGACGAGCCGGCGGCCTCGGTTCCCGGAGAAATTGTCCCCGTAAAAGAGTTCTACGATTACAACGCGAAATATCTCGACGAGGGTTCGCAGCTGATCATTCCGGCCAAACTGAGTAAAGCCGAAACGAAAAAAGTCCAGGAACTCGCGGTCAAGGCCTTCAAAGCGGTCGACGGCTCAGGACTGGCGCGTGTCGACTTCTTGATGGATCCGAAGACACGCAAGATTTATCTCAACGAGATCAATACCATGCCAGGCTTCACTGCGATCAGCATGTACCCGAAGCTTTGGGCAGCGTCAGGGCTGGAATATTCGGATCTTATCGATCGCCTGATTCAACTCGCTATCGAGCGCCACGAAGACAAAAAGAAAAACCAGTACAGCCGATAGGAAACAAAGTCGAAGGACCAATCGTAAGCGCCAAACAGCAGAATTGCCCTGGGTGCTCCGTGGTTTTCATTTCGCGGCTTCGCAGGAGTAGCTGCCCGCGTCATTCGTATCGCCCGACCCTTTATACTTCGCTGCCTCCGGATACGCGCACAATGGACGCGTCATCATTGCATGGGAATGGTCCTGTCCTTCAAATTTTGACGCAATAATCGTCCCGGGTGTCTTGCCCTTCTCCACCCATTGTTCGATCGATGCCTGCACGCTGTGGCCGGGATCGTCAAACGTAAGGTCGCCGACTGCGCCGAAAACGTCTGCACCGGGACCGTCGCCGCAGTGCTGCATGCCCGGAACCATGTACAACCGCAGAAACGAATCCACATCTTCGCTGCCCATGGCTTTTGTCACCGCGTCATAGTAGTTGACGGTGTTCAGCGCGCTGATGGCTGGATCATTCCATCCGTGATACAAGATCAGCTTCCCGCCGCGTGTTTTGAAGGCTTTCAGATTAGGCTCCGTCGCGTTCAGGGTCTCAGCAGTCTTCTCATTTGCCGCCTTAAGCCCGGCGTCTACGTTGAACGTTTTGAAATCCCAGTCGGGTTTCTCATACACAAAATCCGAGAAAAATCCTTTCCCAAAAAATGCCATCAGGCTCTTTTCAGGAGCAGGCCCCGTGATCCACAATCCCCATCCGTTCTGTCCGGCCTCCGCGCCCGGCAAATATCCCGGATAGACCATGTGCCCCGAAGAGTCCGGAGTTCCCGCATAGAGCTTCTTAAGTGCCGATACCTGCGCGACGGTCAGGCACTTATCTGAATTTTCCGCCTTGCATTGAATCGTCGCCGGATCGAATTGGCACCGCCGCGGATCGTTCAGGATCCCATCGCGTACTCCATCGATACCATCGCACGCCGCATTCACCGCCGCGGCGATCGTCGGAATTTTCGATGGCGGAATAAAACTCGCCGGATCTGCTGTCAGCGCCTGCGTATCGTAAGCCGCCGTCGTGAGCAGAGGCGTCCAGTTATTCGCCGGAGCCCCCGCGAGAATTCCATCGTAATCCTCTGGATATCGCTGCGCTTCCATCAGCGCTTCTCGGCCTCCATCGGAGCATCCCGCAAAATATGATCTCTGGGCCGGCTTCGAGTAATAAGCCTGCGCAATGGCCTTCGCGGCTCGCGTCATCTCATGAATTCCGCGGTGCCCAAAGTCGATGACTTTTTCCGGATGCCCCATCGCCCAAGCCGCGTCAACGGGAGAGCCAGCGTGCCCCGTATCGGTCGCCGTCGCAGCGTAACGGTGCTTCACGGCGTTCGCCATCTGCATCTCGTCAATTAATCCGGCGAATCCTCCATTGCCAATGCCGAGCAGCTTCCCGTTCCATCCCGATGCGGGCAGCCACACCTGGATCTTGATATCGGAATCGGAGGTCGGCTTCGCTTCAACGGTCACGCGGCAAAACGCTGGCATGCTCTTGTATAGCGCCGACACATCGACCCCGCCGAACGGAGCTGGCGCCCCAGTGTAGGTCCCGGTCTCATAGGTTTGGGCAGACGTCACCGTCGCGTCGGCAATCTTGACCGCCGACAGCTTTTCGCAGGTGCCTTGAGCGGACGCGAACGTCGCCATGAGCGTGAGACAAGCCATGATGCACGGATGAACGCGGTTCATAGGTATTCCAATCATTTTCGATTCCGACTGCGAAAAATTGTACACCGCGCAATGTCCGAGAAAATTTTGATTCCAAATCGTACAGCGCACGAACCTGTGGGCAATCCGGCTAGTATTCTGAAACGTGCCCCGCACAGCCAATTTATCCGCCAAGTCCCTGACTAAAAGGCGATTCTTTCGCTCCCGTCTCGCAAGGCTCGCAGCCGCCGCACTCCTTGTTGTGGTCTGTCTTTGGTCGTTCGCCGTGCTGATCCTGATTGCGTCGAAATGGATCGATCCGCCGACCACCGCCGTTCACATGCAGCGCCACTTCCAAGCCTGGATTCACAGCACCCCTTATCGGGAACACTACAAGTTCATTCCGCTCTCCCAAATCTCGCCGGAGCTTCAGCATGCTGTGATCGCTGCCGAGGATACCCGCTTCTACCAGCACGATGGATTCGATTGGGAGCAAATCGAAATTGCCGCGAAGGAAGATCTGGAAGGCGAACGCACTCGCGGTGCTTCCACCATTACGCAGCAACTGGTAAAGAATTTGTTTTTCGGTACGGGCCGCTCTATTCTCCGCAAAGGTGCAGAAGCCACGCTGGTGCCCGTCGCCGAATTTGTCCTTGGCAAGCGCCGGATCCTGGAAATCTACCTCAACGTCGTCGAATGGGGCCCGGCCGTGTACGGCGCGGAAGCAGCTTGTGAGCACTACGACAAAGTCCCGGCTAGAAATATCAGGCGTGAACAAGCCGCTCGGCTCGCGGCAATTCTTCCGGCTCCTCTGAAGCGCCGTCCTGAGCGCATGAACAGCTACAGCCTGATTATCCTGAAACGCATGGACCAGATGGGCTGGTAGCCTTAGCCCTTCGTGGTTAGTAGCTTTCGTGGCTATGTGGCCGTTTGCCCCAGCTTCCCCTTGACTCAGCATGCGCCGCTTCTGTACCATGCAAAGAACAAGTTCGCTCTTTGGCGGTAGCCGATGGGCGGACCTGAATTTCATGCAGAGTGGCTGAGGGACGAGCCCTGAGACGCCACGGCAACCGATTCAGGATCATATATCCCGAATGTCTGGTGCCAACTCTCTCCTGGAAGCAGGGAACATGGGATTCGGCAAGCGCGCTGTATTTGCTTTCCGACAGCCTCTTTTCCTTTTCCTGGAAAAAGAGGCCATTTGTTTTTATGGCCACTTTTTCCGGCTCGTCCTCAGCTATTCGCATAGTTCGGCGCGATTTGTGGAATCTTTGCGCGATTTGAAAGGGCACGGCTTTAAGCCGTGCCGTAAAAGCGACCGGAGGAATGCGGCTTCAGCCGCTGAGGGAACGTTACCTCGCGGCCTGAAGGCCGATTGATCTCGGTCTGGACGGCGCGGCTGGAAGCCGCGCCCTTTCAAAACAAACAACGGCTTCCGATCACCAAAAGAAAGCGAGTAGCTCATGTCTCACTACGAATTGCGATGCCGCGAATGCGGACGGACTTGGGGAAACCAGCCCCGCTCCATCTGCGACGATTGTTTCTCCCCCCTGGAAGTCGCTTACGATTACGACGCGCTGAAAGCGTCGATTAGCCGTGAGCGCATCTCGGCGCGGCCTCCAAACATGTGGCGCTACTCCGATCTGTTGCCCCTCCCCCAGGGCTATGAACCGCGGTTGCCGGTCGGCTTCACCCCCCTGTTCCAGGCTCCACGGCTGGCACAGAAGCTGACCGGTACGGCGGCTCGGAATCTCTACATCAAGAACGACGCCGTCTGCCTGCCGACGCTGAGTTTCAAGGATCGTGTCGTCGCCGTTGCGCTGGCGAATGCCCGCGAGTTCGGATTCGACACGGTGTCGTGCTCTTCGACCGGCAATCTGGCGAACGCCGTTGCGGCGCACGCTGCTCGTGAAGGCCTGAAGGCGTGGATCTTCATTCCGTCTGATCTAGAGCCCGCGAAGATTCTCGGCACGAATGTGTTCGGCGCGAAGGTCGTCCGCATCGCCGGCAATTACGACCAGGTGAACCGCCTCTGCTCGCAGATCGCCGACGAACATCGCTGGGGATTCGTCAACGTCAACCTGCGGCCCTACTATGCGGAAGGATCGAAAACGGTGGGATTCGAAATCGCCGAACAACTCGGTTGGCGCCTCCCTGATAACATCGTCTGCCCGATGGCCGGCGGATCGCTGATCACCAAAATCAAGAAAGCGTTCGACGAGCTGATCAAGCTCGGGCTGGTCGAACCGAAAGATGTGAAGTTCTTCGGGGCGCAGGCGACTGGATGCTCGCCAATTTCGACCGCAGTGAAAACCGGAAGCTCTGAAATCGAGCCACAGAAGCCGAACACAATTGCGCGCTCGCTCGCCATCGGAAATCCCGCCGACGGTCACTACGCCATCAAGACCATCAAGAACAGCGGCGGATGGAGCGAAGACGTGAGCGATCCCGAGGTTGTCGATTCGATCCGACTCCTCGCCGAGAGCGAAGGAATCTTCACCGAAACCGCTGGCGGTGTCACCGTCGGCTGCGCTGGCAAGCTGTATCGCCAAGATCGCATTCTTCCCGAGGAAACCACCGTTCTTTGCGTCACCGGCAACGGTTTGAAGACGACCGATGTTCTCGCGGGCGTCTACAAAACGGAGCGTCCGATCGCGCCGAAGCTTACGGAGTTTGAAGCGTACCTGCAGCAGACGCTCGATGTAGATAAGGTTCCCGAGGTCATCGCCGCAGCAGAGCACATCGAAGCGATAGGAGCGTAAGATGCCGATCACTGTACAAATTCCAACTGCGCTACGCCGTCATACGGACGGCGTAGCCTCCGTCAGTTTCAGCGCCACGAACCTGAATGAACTGTTTTCGGCTCTCGACGAAAAGTTCCCCGAACTCAAGCCGCACCTGCGCGATGACAAAGGCCAGATCCGCCGCTTCCTCAACATCTACGTCAACGAGGAAGACATCCGTTTTCTCGGCGGCCCGTCGTACGCGTTTCAGGAAGGCGATGAAATCCTGCTCGTACCCTCTATCGCCGGCGGAAAAAAATAGGTTCGAAACAGCGCTGACTTGAAAGGGCTCGGCTTCAGCCGAGCCGTAAGGCATCGCGAACGGCAGGGCTTCAGCCCCTGAGATCACTGCGTCGGTTCAGCGCTGACCTGGCCTGTCGACTGATGTAACTCCCTGGCCCTCTGAATCACCCACTCCGGAAACTTCGGCGCGCCCTGCGGAATCTTCCCCTGCGTAATCGCCCAATGATCCAGCCACCCCGTGCCCTCTTCGCCGACATACGTGTCGGGCAAGCTGTAAGCCGGATCCTCCAGCGCGTCCCCCAGCGTGATGAACCGGTACCCACGCTTCCTCAGCACATCCATCAATTCGCCAATATGATCCGCTTCGAGATTGCTGGCATGCAGTAGCAGAATCTGCTTCGGTTCATATCCCACAACCTTCACCGAAAGTTGCTCGTCGTACGCAAACACTGCATCGTGATACGACAAATATTCCTTCACGATCTTCTGCTGCAAATCGGTATCGTTCCGCGCCTTCGCATCTTCATACAGCCCGGCAAACATCCAGTCCCAGCCATCCAGCGTGATCGGAGCGATCCTGTATCCTCGCTGCGTCAGAAACGCTTCGGCCTCGCGCCGCGTCTGCAAATCGCGCCCCGTATCCAGATACGGATGCCGCAAATACCGCATCTTCATCTTGTGCGTTGCCATCAGCATGTTCGTGACAGTCTCGCCGCGAATCACATCTTCTTCCCACGCTTTCAGTCCAACCTGATTCAACGAAGAATGCGCGTAGGTGTGATTCCCCAGCTCAAAGCCATAATCCAACCACATCTGCAACGCTTTGATCCGTTCGTCCACTTGGCCCGGTTTATACAGCTTCTTCTCATTCACGAATCCGACCACCGGGATTTTCTGATCCCGCAACGTGCCCAGCAACTTCGCCGTAAGCGCGGTGATGTCAGCGGCCGGAAGTTTGTCGGCCATACCCGACGGCAGATCGTCAATCGTCACCGCAACTTGGCGGTCTACCTTCGGCGCCTGCGCCATCAAACCCAGGCACATCATTTCGAACACGCAAATCAGTAAGAATCCTGCCCGTTTCATGGCCACCTCAGAATCGCAATGTGAATTGGAACCCGCCATTTAATCACGAGAACTCCAACCTGCCGCCATCTTCTGAGCGATTTTTTCCATCCAATGAAACCGATGCCTACTCGTTCAACCCACTCCGGCGCCGTTCACATCGGCACGTCAGGCTGGCATTACAAGCATTGGGTCGGTCCGTTTTATCCTGCCAAAACGCCACCGGCAAAGATGCTGCGCTTCTACCTCGACCGGTTCGACACGGTCGAAATCAATAACAGCTTCTACCGTTTGCCCGCCGCCAGCGCCATCGAAGGCTGGTGCCGCGAAACGCCTCCCGACTTCTGCTTCGCCGTCAAAGCGAGCCGCTACATTACGCACAACCGGAAGCTCAACGATCCGGTCAACGCGGTGGAGAAGTTCCTTTCCGTGATCGAGAAATTCGGCCGCCGCCTCGGCCCCATCCTCTTTCAACTCCCGCCACTCTGGAAACTCAATCTCGAGCGACTCAACAGTTTCCTCTCCGGCCTTCCGGAACATCACCGCTATGTTTTCGAATTCCGCAATCCCACGTGGAATGTTCCGCAAGTCTACGAAATTCTCAACCGCCACAACGCCGCCTACTGCATCTACGAACTTGCCGGATACCAGAGTCCCATTCAGATCACGGCCGACTTCACCTACATCCGCCTGCACGGTCCCGGAGCTAACAAGTATCAGGGAGACTATAGCGAGCCAACATTGCGCACATGGGCTGCTCGCATCGAAGCCTGGCGCAAGGAACTTAAACATGTGTTCGTATATTTCGACAACGACCAGGCAGGATACGCCCCGAAAAACGCGCTGGAACTGAAGGCAATGCTGCGGGCGGCCCCAGGCGTTCGACAGACCCATGCCGCCTAATCTACTCAACCAAACTGATCGCCCCGCTACCTAGCACGGGCTGCTCTGTTCACCCGTTTCGTTTCTGCCGCGCCACTTTCGCGCCCTGTTTTCCCAGCGCCGTCCTCACGGACTTCGGCAGATGGGCGATCGTTCGTTTCTTCTTCGCGGCCGCTGCGGCTTTCTTGATGTTCCGTTTCGCTGCCTTCTTCTGTTTCATGCTCGCCATCGGACCTCCAGAGAATGTTCAATAGATGCCGCACGCAATTCTCCGGTTGGCACCTTCTGATGGCGGAAGTTACCCACTCCCCCAGGCGCGCGACTCTGCGTGGCATGGCCGCGCCGCACTTGCTCCCTTTCTTTCCGCTAGACTTCCGCCCGCCACGGCAGCCGTGGAAACTCCAGGGCCTCGCGAATCCCGTTGCTGATATACCTCGATGCCTCGCACCCGACGTATTCTCCCAGCGCCCGGTAGCTTTCGAACTGGCACTCGTTGAACCATTGGTCCGCGGTTGTCTGATGCGGGAAGGTACGGTTCTGATCGTAATAGCGCCACACATCGTCCGGCAGCTTTCGATCGCACGGATCCTTCGGCGCGGCGCCTCTCATCGGCATACTCGACTTGATCAGAATCAATGTTCCTACATCTTCCCGGTTCGACGGATCGTAATAGATTTTTCCAACTGCAAAATTCTTCGGACATTCCCTAGATCCGTTTGCCGGACGGATCGAAGCAAAATCAATTTCAATCCTGGCCCCGAAGTCCGTGCGCGCCTTTTCGATCAGGCTCAACAGATCGCTGAACTCGTACGCCCCATCCGCGTCACCATCGCCGGCTACAATCAGCCGGCAGCGCCTCCGAATCAGTTCATACACCGCGAGGTTCTCGAAGTGACCGCCATCCGACAAATAGACGTAATTTTTCTTCTGATCGCTTTGCGCGAAGAGCTCGGAAAACAAATACCCAAATCCCAGTGCCGGACCGGTGGTCGCCCACTTCTTTTCGTTGCGTGGATTGCCCATCCACCATCCCAGCCGCACATCGAATAGCGCCATGAAGAATGCCGTTGCCGGGCTGGTGTGATATCCCATGTTCGGGCTCGCCGCCGCGCCTGAGATCGCCATTGCCGTCCCCAACGTGATGCCACAATCGCAAGCCAGCTTTCCAAATCCTGCTTTGCTCCGTCCCTGTTCCGTCCGGCAATAGCTCGGCTCAAATCCATCGCAGCGGCTGAATCGCAGCTCGTGCTCTCCTGGACCCGCAAGTTCGTATCCGCAATACAGCGGAGTGAACGCGAACGATTTCGCGCGGCGCGTCGCGTACCCGAGTTCTTCTCCTCCTGTGATGTTTAACGCGGCATTCAGAATTGGATATGGGCCCGGATACTCAGCGTCGAGCGAGCACAAAGCCATATCGTCGTTCGGATCGAATCCGGTGAATGGCTCGGGTTCGCGTTCCGGGTTCGAAGCTCCCAGGTAACACCGCACCAGCCGGTTTCGGTAGAAGTGATGCAGCGAGAAATCGTTTACGTCCACTCGCCATGACAGCAGGAAACCTGCCGCGAAAAATATGATCGCGATCAGCAGTAACTCCCGCGAGGGCTGCGCCGCCAATACGCTCCAATACGTGTTTTGCAATGTTGGCCAACTCTGGCCATTCTTGAAGAGCCACACCGTCGCCGCGTCGCCAAAATCGAAGAACAATCCGGTCGCGATCTGGACGACAGTGCTCACAATCAGAATCAGCCCGAGCATAAATACGTAAGGCGCAACTTTCGCCAGTGCATTCAATACCTGAGGCGTGGCTACCGCGTTCTTTATTTTCGCTCCCAGTCCGCTCTCGTCCGTGGTTTCCTGTTCCACTGCCTTCTTCACATTCGGATCGTTCAGTTTCCCGCTGGTCTTCGGACTGTCTGCCGCTCTCAAGCCGAGAAAGTTGTGGAGCATCCACAGAACCACCACGATGATTGATTTCTTCTGCAGCCAGAACAAAACCCAGCGCACCCCAAGCGGCGCGAAAACCGTAGTCGTAGCCAGCAGCAGCCACCCGATCGTCAGCAGGCCCAGGTAACCACCCAGCCGCGCCCACCACTCGCGCACCACATCCATCGATCCGCGTCCCACCAAACCAATGTGCAGCGTTCCCACCAGCAGCATGATGCACATCAGTACGCCGCTCCCGAATACCAGTACGACCCAGTCCGTACTCGTCCATCTTCCCGGCAGGTTCCGCAACAGAAGCATGTATGCCTTAAACAGGCTTCCTCCGGCCGCTCCCGCCACCGGAGAGAAAATCACCAGCGCCTTCAATGAAATCTTCTGCGGCACCGGCTTGCCTTTGCGCAGGTGCCGTTTTCGTCGGAGCTGTCCCAGAATTGCCACAAATCCCCACACGATCAGGTAAAACAGCAGCCCTCCCGCTGCCCAGTACGCCAGGGATACTTCTCCGTAATCCGTCCTTTCCCATAGTCCCGCATTCAACAGCACGCACGCCACCACGAACGGCAGCATCACGGTGATCGTTACCTTGGTTCTCTGGAACCACGTCTGCAGGATTTCTCGCTCTGACGATTCGGCCACTACATTGATCGCCATCGATATGGAGCCCAGGCCCAGTACAATCGCTCCCGCCCAAAGCATCCTGTTGCCGTTCCCGTAAGTATTCCGGATCAGCTTCAGCAGGATGCTCTGACATAGAACCAGCAGCGATACGAAGATCGCTCCGAAGATGGTCTGGTTCAGGATCGAATTCCGCAGCCACGTGCCCAGCATGGCCCACGTATCCCCGGAGATAAGGCCGGTGCGCGGCGTCAGATAATTGCTGTAAAGACGCAGCCAGTGCAGCACCGTTGGTTCGCTCCGATGCTCCGGTTCGAAGCGCGCTGGCCTCAAGACTTTCTCAACGTCAGAAAATCGCTTGTTCGCCCAAAGATCTTTTGAGGCATCGGTGTAACGCTTCGTGAAGGCTGTGAGCCACGACCCGACGTAGCCTCCGCCCGAAACGGTCGAGAGATAGTCGAACTTGCTGAGCAATCCCTTCTGCGCCAGTGCCTGCAGCAAACCAAGATTGAACGTCGCGCTCCGTATCCCTCCGCCCGAAAACGCCAGCCCAATCAGATTGTCCTCCTGCGCCGGCTGCTTCACATCGCGCTTTACCCGCGACTTATTCAACCGCTCGCGTTCGCGTTTCAGGACCTCCTCAAACTTGACAGGAGAATCAATCGCGGAATGTCTCGATTTCTTGTGCGCAGCCTTGTTGTTCGCTTCCTGGGAAGAAGCCATGACGACCTCGACACGAAAGAAATGCAAATCCCCTTGGCCGTCACACGGTAGCAAAGCCGTAGTGCTTACGCCAGAGGGACTTTGTTTTGTTCGGAAAGCGGAACGAACGGGGAGGTCAACGACGCAAACGACCGCGCAGCAAAACCTCGGTGGAACCGTCCGCGCGACGGGATACATAACCCTCGGCCGATCCTGAGCGCGCCTCCGAGAGCTCGATAGGCTAGGTGTTTAGCTGTTAGCTGCGCTCAAGTTTTCCACAGCCAGACGTGTGACATCTGCCCTTGCGCGCTGTTTCAAAAAGGTGGATCATCACGCAGCGCGAGTAGTAGAAATTCGAGAGGCAGGACAATGTGGGATAAGCTAAGTCTTTGCGGCTCAAGATTTTGCCCGTAAGTGATTGAGCGCCATAGATTACTTCGCAATTTCACCGCAAAGTGATGATTCCAATAGACCGAGGGGGAGGGGGGATACCTCGGAAACCTTGGCATTCCCAAAACGGAACTGCAAAAATTATCTTCCGTCTAAATGAATATCTCCTACTCCCACATGCGCTCGTAGTTCGTACTTTCCCTCGCCGCGATACTTGAGCGTCTTGCCCAGCCAACCGCTGGTCTCGCCGTAATCGCCTCCATGCACATCGCCGATTCCCGTGTCGGCGCGCAGCAGATGATATCCCGAGCGCTCCGTTGCCACCCGAAGATCGCCCACTCCCAGATTCAGGTCCTTATCTCCTTCGACATTGTCTACAGTCATATCGCCGACTTTCTGGCGCACGTCAAGGTTCGTATTCTGCGGTACTTCCAGTTCCACGTCGAAGTTTGTATTTCCGCTGAATGGAGCGTGGAAATCGATGGTCGCATCGTTGCCTTTGATCTCGAAGTCCACGCGCGCCTCTTTGACATTCTTCTCCCGGTGCGATTTCACCGTGTATTCGAGCTTGATCTTATTCGAATCTCCCTTTCGTATATGGACATCTCCGACCGGGCAGTGAACGTGCAATTGCCCGCCAGAAACGAAGTCCCTCGAATCGGAGTGAGTTTCCTCGTAAGCCCAGTCATCGGCTGAGCAAAAGGGGACAACAAGGAGACACAACAGCAGAAGAGTGTAGGTGAAACGGACCGTTGTCCGCTGAGACATGGACCACCTCGCAGGCGCACCAGCGCCACAGGATGATACGCAAGGAACGGCTCAGCAGTTCCGTTTAGCTTTTGAAGTCAGCCACGCCGTTCCATACCAGTTGGACGGCGATGGCGAGAATCAGGAAGCCGAAGATGCGGTTGATTGCGCCCACGGCGCTTGGACCAAGCCGCCGAACCAGCGGACCTCCCATGCAGAAGAACAGCACCACGCTCAACGCTACGGCAGCAATGCCGATGACCATTCCGATATAGGCCGCGCCATTGTCCACATGAGCGGCCAGAGCCATCACGACTCCGATCGCCCCTGGACCCGACATCAACGGCATCGCCAGCGGAGTGAGCGAGATGTCCTCTTTGTCTTCCGCCTCGTGGCTTTCGGCGGGAGTGATTCGCGAGGTAGAAGTCACCATTCCCCAAGCCGTATTGGCAACGATCAGGCCGCCGGCAATCTTCAGCACGGGAAGCGAGATGCCAAAGAAGTAGAGCACGAAGCGGCCAAAGAACAGGAACGTCACCAGAATGACGAACACCCACAGTCCGGTCTTATACGCCGTGCGATGACGATCGCGCGCGGCCCAGTTCGAGGTCATCGCGAAGAAGATAGGAACGCCGCCAAAAGGGTCGACGATCGGGAACAGCGCAAGAAACGTCGCAGCCGCCGATGATGGCAGCGTTCGCAGGATTTGTCCCAGCACATGAGCGGAGTGCATAGGCTATTTGTAGCTCTCGAGGGTCTTCGCCGCTCGCTCTAGCGCAGCGGTCAGTATCGCGAGTTGCTGTCGGGCGCGGTCGCTGTCGCCTTTGTCGAGCGCTTCGTTCACACCTGGAATCACCACTGCTGCGTAGCCCGTGTATTCGCCCGGAGCGTAGATCGCATGCCGAAAAAAAGGTCGATGCGGAAGGCCCTGTGGCACGAGCAGAGCGCGTTCGGCATTCAACAGTGCCTGGTTCAGGCGAGCGGGATCTGACGAAAGGTTTTTCTGCTTCCCCAGAATTTTTGCGCCGGCAGATTCAAAACGATGCGCCGCTGAGTTAACGGCCGCGAAGTCCAGCGCATGTACCCCGAACTTCTCTTCGGCCCGTTTCTGCGCTGCCTCAAGATAAGCAACGACTTCCTTTCCATATTCTTCGTAATCGTAGGGCAGAACGTCCACATCGGCCATACGCAGGGTTTCGAGACCAAGCACACGCGCCATTTCCTGTTCGTACAGGAAATCCGGATCGCCAAACTTCTTGAACCAATTGAAATTGTCGAACACGGAGTGATACACACCGTACGGCCCGCTCGAACTCACGTCAGTAGATGGAACTCCAAGATGCTGCAGGAACGCAGTATAGTCCGATCCGCTGCCTAAATCGCCGACAGGAACGTCGCTCTTCACCTGCGCCGCTGGAGCCCGACGGCTGTCTCCAATTTCCGTGGGCGATTGCGTCGACAGAGCGTTCTCAGGTTGGGCAGCTTTCTGCCACTGTTCGTAAACCGTGCCGCCTTTCGGACTTGGCACAGCCTTGGTGACGTCCCGTAGATATTGCTTCAGCGAAGGAACCGACGAGCCGCCAAACTTGGGTCCGGAGACGGCAACGTCGACGTTGAAGTATGCGGGAGAATTACGCAGCTCGGTCTCGTGCTGCTCGACCCATTCCGTGGATCCCATCAGGCCTTCCTCTTCGCCGTCCCAACTGGCGAAGATCAGCGAGCGCTTCGGCTTCCATCCCGACTTAAGAAGGTCGCCGACGCCATGCACTGCCTCAAGCATCGCGGCGGTTCCGCTGTTCGGATCCACGGCCCCATAGACCCATGCATCGCGATGGTTTCCTGTTACAACCCACTCATCTGGCAGTTCGCTGCCTCTTACACGCCCGACTACATCCCACAGGGTACGGAATTGATAGTCCTGCTTCAGATGCATCTTCACCTTCGAGGGACCGGGACCGACGTGGTAAGTGAAGGGAAGAGAACCTTGCCACTCGCGCGGTGAATCCGGACCGCCGAGATGCTGCAGAATCGGCCATGCATCCTGGTACGAGAGCGGCGTGACCGGAATTTTCGGCATTTGCGCCGATTGCTCCGGAGAGATCCGCTGCGAGTCAGGCAGCGATGGAGTGGATGCCACTCCCGGAGTCGTTGGATCGCCTGGGAATTCAAACATGAATCCCGTCGACCCGCGCTGCACACCTGTATCCGGATGCCATGGCCCCTCCGGATATTTATCGCCGCGCCGCCAGCCATCATCCGCAGGGTCGGAGTAGATGATCACCGCAGCTGCGCCGTGTTCCTGCGCGTCGAAAACTTTTACACCGCGAAAGTTTTGTCCGTAGCGGACGAGAACGATCTTGCCTTTCACGTCGATGCCAAGCTTCGCCAGCTTCTCGAAATCTTCCGGAGTTCCGTAATTCGCGTAAACGACCTCGGCCTCGACATCGCCCGATGGAGACATCCCGTTGAACGGCATCACTACGCGGGGATCGTCCTGATAAGGATCGTTGCTCACATGTTCGCGCGTTGGGCCGTGCATGGTGACACCAGCGGGCGCGATCAGATCCACGCTGATTTCCGCTGGATAGTTGATCCAGACTTTGTATTCGACGATCTCGGTGTCGAGGCCGGCATCGCGGAACTTGCCGGCCACGTAGTCGGCGGTGGCCTTATCTTCCGCCGTCCCGGCCATGTGCGGAGCTTGCGTGAGGATGCGCATGTGCTCTTCCGCGAGCTTGGCATCAGGAACGGCGAGGAACTGCTTTTCGATGTTGGATTCAACCGTGGAGTTACGGAAACCAAAAATCGTGTTTACGTCAGGAGAAGCCTTGTCCGTGGGTGATGATGGAAATACCGAAGGCGAGATCGCGAGAACAAGGAGCAGGGATGATACGAATCGCATTGGGATCATGGAAAGTTAGTAAGGTAGCACAAGCATCCTCAAGTGAGTTTCAGCTTCGGAAGAAATCTTCGCTCTGTGTTCGCCTTTCACCGATTTCACCTATGTCACCAATTGGTGATATACTGGGTTTTATGAAGCGTGCAACTGTGACAATTCCGGATGACCTGGCTGAGGCGGTCGAGCAATACACTCGCGCACAGGAGGCTGCGCCGGCGCTGACTGCCATCGTGCAAGCGGCGTTGCGCGACTATTTGCGCGAGCGGGGCTTCCTTCGAGAGTATCGTTCCCTGAAAATCACTCCCGCGCCACGAGGCACTGGTCGTAGCGACGTCAGCGTGAATCACGACCGTTACTTTGCCGAAGGGGAAAAATGAGAGAAGCGGTGCTGGCGGATACCGGCCCGTTATACGCTGCGACTGATCCTTCCGATGTACACCACCGCCGTGCCTTAAGCGAGTTGCAACGCCTGACGCGTAATCGGCACGAGGTGTTGGTTTCGTCTCCGACATTGCTTGAGGCATATTCTCTGGTGCGTCGGCGGTTCGACCCGAAGATCGCGTTCGGATGGCTTGCTGAGATCGGCGAAGCGACGCTTGTCATTCCCAAACCGGAAGATTATCGACAGGCAATGGCCAAGGTCCAAACCTATGTCGATCAACCGATCACGTTGTTTGACGCTACTCTGGCGGTTCTGGCGCTTCGCATGGGACTTGAGGTGTGGACCTATGATCATCACTTCGACGTGATGAGGGTTCCGGTCTGGCGGTGAATTCGTCTGAGGATTTGGATTAGCGACAACCTTCGCCTCACCCTGGTCAGTTACAAAACCGAGGCCGTCAATGAACCCGAAGAAAATCGAAAAAAGTAAACCTGGCCGGGACGCCTCCAGTAGCTGACTACCGAACTTGCCCGCTTCCGATAATCTCGTATTTCGTCGAGGTCAGTTCCGGCAATGCAAATGGCCCGCGGCAGTGGAGTTTCTGGGTGCTGATGCCCATCTCGGCACCGAATCCGAACTCGCCTCCATCGCTGAAGCGGGTGGAAGCGTTCCAATAAACCGCTGCCGAATCTACGCCGCGAAGAAATTTGCGGGCGTTCGCTTCGTCCCTAGTCACGATGGAATCGGAATGTTTCGTCGAGTATTTGTTGATGTGAGCGATGGCCTCATCAACGTTCCCCACCACTGCAATCGCCATACACAGTCGAAGATATTCTTCATGCCACTCCTGCTCGGAAGCGAGTGAGACCGGAAGTGCTCCCGCCAGAGTGCGGGACTTGGCGTCGCCGCGCAACTCGACTCCGGTGTTGATCAGCTTCTTTGCGATGCGTGGAATATATTCCGCCGCAATGCTCTCGTGCACCAACAACTTCTCAGCCGCATTACAGACCGATGGACGCTGTGTTTTGGCGTTGATCACGATGCGATCAGACATGTCGAGATCGGCGGAAGCATCGACGAAGATGTGGCAGTTACCCGCGCCGGTCTCGATCACTGGGACCGTCGAGTTCTCCGTGACGAAGTTGATCAATCCTGCGCCTCCACGCGGGATGATGACATCGACCAATCCTCGCGCCTTAATCAGTTCGTGAACCGCGTCGCGGGTGGACGAGTCGAGCAGTTCGATGGCTCCTTCAGGAACTCCGGCAAGTGACGACATGATCTCGACCAGACATGCGTTACTACGGGCTGCCTCTTTTCCGCCGCGCAGGACGATCGCATTTCCGGTTTTCAGCGCGAGCACGGCGGTATCGACAGTCACATTCGGACGCGATTCGTAGATGATGCCGATAACTCCGAGCGGCACACGCACCTTGCGGATCTTCAGGCCATTGGCTTTGGTCCATTCTGCCAAGGTCTCGCCGATCGGATCAGGCAGCGCAGCGACTTCCCGCACGCCCTGAGTCATTTCCTGGATGCGCTCCGGAGTGAGCAAAAGGCGTTCTCGCATCGCTCCCTCCATGCCGGAGTTGGCGATATCGTCAGCGTTAGCGTTGAGGATCTGTCGTTCGCGCTTTTCCAAGGCGTCCGCCATCCCCAGCAGCAGCGCATTCTTCTGTTCTGTCGAGAGAAGCGCGAGCTTGGCCGCAGCCGCCCGAGCTCGTCGCAACTTCTCGCGGGTTGAGGATGAGAGGCTAGCGGCGGAATTCATCGGCGCGCCTTCCGCGGAGGGAAATAGGTCCCGATCTTACGGGCCATTCCCATCGTGATTGCCTGGGGATGCCGCCCATTCACGATGGCAACGTGCACGCCGCCTTCACTGGCGAGCTTCGCAGCCCGTAGTTTGGAGATCATGCCGCCGCGGCCCAGAGAGCTTTTGCCCTCGCACATCGACTCAAGCTCCGGGGTGAGCTTGCGGATTACACGCTGTATGCGAGGTTTCTGACCGTCGTTGGCGACCATGAATCCGTCTACATTCGTCAGCAACAGAAGCCAGTTGGCTTTCACCGCTGTGGCCAGCAGTGAACTGAGTTCGTCGTTATCGCCGAATGCGCCCTCGAGCTCGCGGACCGAAACGCTATCGTTTTCATTGATGATGGGGACGACTCCCAAATCGAGCAACTGCTGCAACGCATTCTGCAGGTTTCGATAGCGAAGCGGCGAAGTGAAATCATCACTCGAAAGCAGGAGTTGCGCGACCACTTTCTTGCCGAAGAACAGGCGCTCGTAGGTGTGCATGAGCTTACTCTGCCCAACGGCGGCGCAGGCCTGCATGCGGGGGATATCGCTGGGACGCTTTCCTAATTCCAGTCCCGACATCCCTGCCGCAATCGCGCCTGAGGTAACAATCAGATATTCGTTTTTCGAAAGATCAAACTGATCCACGAGCGCGCGAAGCAGGTGGACGTCGATTTGTCCGCCGGGAGCGATGAGACTGGTGCCGACTTTGATGACGATACGCATCGTTTGTGCTGGCTGCGGGGTGCGAGTACGTTTGCGCGAGCTATGTCAGCTGAACTGTGGCGCACGCCGGCAGGAAGGACAACACCTCTATCCTGCCGTTAGAATGACTTTCTTGGCAAGGCGAAAACGCCTGCCCATCGACTTCTATGCCTGCTTCGAATGCTACCAGCCGTTTTTCCGATCGAGTCGAAAACTATATCCGGTATCGACCGAGCTATCCGCCGGAAGTAGTGAAATCCCTGAGCAGCGACTGCGGGCTCACGCCAAGCCACGCGGTTGCGGACATTGCCTCCGGCACGGGCATCTGGACGCGGATCCTGCTGGAGCATGGCAATCGCGTGTTTGCGGTTGAGCCAAATGTCGATATGCGTCTGGCCGCTGAGAAGCTGCTAGGCGATTTTCCGCGTCTTGTCAGCGTGAGTGGCTCTGCCGAGGCAACTATGTTGCAGAACGAAAGCGTCGAGTTCGTAACCGCGGCCCAGGCGGCACACTGGTTCGATCGCCAGCGAGCGCGAGCAGAGTTTGTGAGAATCCTTAAACCAGGCGGATGGCTGGTCCTCTTGTGGAATGAACGCCTGGTGGATACCACTCCTTTTCTGCGCGATTACGAGCAGTTGCTGCTTACGTACGGTACGGACTACGAAGCGGTGCGGCACGAGCGTACGACCGATGCTGTCAATGAATTCTTTGATCCCGTACGGTTCCAGCAAAGAACATTCGAGATGCGGCAGGAGTTTGACTACGCCGGCCTCGAAGGCCGGTTGCTGTCATCGTCTTATGCTCCTGGGCCGGGACAGCCCAAGCATGCGCCCATGCTAGAGGAATTGCGCAGGATCTTCAGCCTGCACACTGCGAAGGGGCGAGTTCAGGTCGACTATCTGACGCGAATTTATTTTGGAAAACTGAAATGAAACTGAATACGGAGATATCGGAAGAGAAATCTTTCCACATGACCCCTGACGAATTCCGCCGCTATGGTCACGCCGTGGTGGACTGGATTGCCGATTATCAATCGCGCGTGGAATCGTTGCCAGTATTGTCACAGGTGAAGCCGGGAGAAGTGCGGGCATTGTTGCCGGCCAACCCTCCGGCCCAAGGTGAGTCGTTCGACGATGTTCTGAAAGATGTCGAGAGGGTTATTCTGCCTGGCGTGACGCACTGGCAATCGCCGAATTTTTTCGCGTACTTTCCGTGCAATGCGTCG
>JASLEQ010000235.1 GCA_030151135.1 Candidatus Sulfotelmatobacter sp.
CGAGGCGCGGTCTTGGCCTGTGTGATCGCGGTAGTCGCCTCCTATTTTCTGGCTCAACCAAGTCCCGGACTCCGGTTCTTTCGAATACGAGCTTTTCCCATCTCTTTTGGGGAAGGGCTGCAGGCGATCGTCTTCTTCTCCGGACAGGTCGTTATCAATAACTTCGACATTGTCCTCGTGAAGCATTTCTTCTCTTCGGATGAAGCCGGTATCTATGCCGCGGTCTCACTCGTGGGACGTCTGGTAAACATGTGTGCCTGGTCTGTTGTGAACACTATGTTTCCAGTCTCGGCAGCGGCTCGACAAAGCGACCGGGAAGCCCGGCCCGTGCTGTTCATGTCGCTTCTGATGGTGTTTCTGATCCTCTCCGGCTTGATTTTGTGCCTTTGGGCGATCCCGAGCTTCCTGTGGAGAACTCTGTTCGGGTCTCACTTCGAACTCGGGAACTACGGTGGGTTAGCCGCGCTGCTGATTCTGTACGCAATTACGACAGGCATCTACTCACTGAGCTCGGTGCTGATCACCTACGAGATGTCGCGGAAGATTGCGAACACGAGCTGGATTCAAATGGCTTTCAGCGGCGCGCTCGTACTGGGCATCTGCGTTTTTCACCACACACTGAGCCAGGTAATTTATGTCCAGCTCTGGTTGATGGTGACTTTGTTCGTAGTGGTGGCGCTCCCCTTGCTTCGCCGCGAGATCGCGCCTGCGGAGAGCAACTTAACGTACTCGCGACTGCGCATCCTGCAGCCCATGAGCGAACACCAGGTAATTGCCGAGTTCCTGCGCAGCGAATTTCATCATCCCGAGTTCGAGGAATACCGGAATGAATTCGAATATCTAGTCACTCGTCCGAACCTGGAAAGTGCCCGTGAGAATGCCCTCCGACGCGCTCTGCTCTTCCTTCGGCGAGGAGCGATGTGGCGCGAACTGCCCGACGACACCGAATGGTTTAAGGTTGAACTGACGCGCTCCGATTTAGAGCGAATCCGTTTCTTCCCACGCGCACAATGGCGAAAAGTGGCCGAGGGAAGCTTCTACCTCACCGACATGGTGGATTGCCTGAGGGTGAAATGGCAGGAGTCGCCGGAAGATGAATTTTTCCGCAAATTGCGAAGGCTTACCACGTCCGTGCAAGAAGGACTTACCAGCCCGACCGTGTTGTTGATCGGAATCGACGCACAGAGTCCATTAACCATTCTGGACGGAAATCATCGTATGGCGGCCGCGATGCTCGCCCAGCCCCCGGCTGACCTTGATACCCTGCAGTTTTTTTGTGGCTTGTCCAAGTCGATGACACGTTGCTGCTGGTATCGCACCAACGTGAACACGCTATCCCGTTATCTCACCAATATGCTGCGGCACGTTTTCTACAATCCAGAGTCCGACATCGGACGCTTCATGGAAAGCGGATCGTAGTCACCTGCGCCGTTAGCGATTGCGGCCGCTCACTGGACCTGAACGGAATCATTCACCACGCTGTTGTCACGACGGTGCAGGAGAACCGGGCCTTGCTCCTGCCGCCGCAGCGCATCACGTTCCGCGGTGACTTTAGATTCCACCAGTCCGTCATTCTCGCCTGCTACCGCGAACAGTTTGCGGCCCTCAGCTGTTTGTCGCGTTGCTACACCTACGGTGGCCGCGGCATTGCTCGACTGGCGAGCGCGATCGTAGAAGAATTGCGCAGTCTCCTGATCTCCCTCAAGTTCCGCGACGTAGCCGATGTTGTTAAGCGTAAACGCGTCACCAGGATTCAACGCATAAGCCTTGCGGAAATCGGCATCGGCCGTTCGCAAATCATTGCGATTCACGGCTGATACCCCGCGCAGGTTCAATTCTGCTACCTGCTCGTTCACATCGTTCTGGTGCGAAAGGTGATCTTGCAGGGCCTTGGCGTTTTGTTGCGCCATCTGAGTGACCTGCCGGCCACGCCAAACCTTGTTGGTGGTCACGATGGCACTGGCATCGGAGGCCGCTGCCGCTGCGCGATCAAAATACTGCAAGGCATCCTGATCTTCGCCTTCCATCTCTTTGGCGACGCCAAGATTATTCAGCGTGTAGATATTAGAGGGATCTGCCTTCAGGACCTGTTCCAGCAGAACGTCCGCCTCGGGCGCCCGCCCCTGGCTGAGAAGCCTGACAGCTTCAACGTTTGCATGGTTGACTTCGAGCGGTCCGGTGGAGACAGCAACAACTTCCTTCATCGGTTGACCCTTCATTCGCTGAACGCTGGCCACGTCCACGACCGCGTCGCTCGACTGTTGGCTCGCCAGTTCATAAAAGTGCTCAGCGCGATCAAGCTCCCCTTGCATCTCGGAGATGAATCCCAAGTTGTTCAAGGTGAATGCATCGTCCGGGTCCAGCAAATAAGCCTTATAGAAAAATCGCTCCGCCTTTGAATAATTGTGCTTGCGTACGGCTTCGACACCTTCCCTGTTGAGGCGCTGCACTGGAGTCAGCTTGCTGTGTTTTGGGATCCTGATGGTCAGATCCCCGGCCACTGCGGTGGTCACGAATCCACTTGTCGACATCGCACCGGCGACGATCAAGGCAAAGCACACGCGGTTCAGAACCATCTTGCTTCCTCTTTACCGATTCGGAGAATTCCGTGAACTGAGACCACGTTTGGATGCTTCTCCCATGCCTTGGTTTGCCATCAAACTGTTCGAAAACGAGCGGATATCGCGAATTTTGACCACCTTTTGGCAGGTGCGAGGCATCTAAGTGCCTCGTGAAGCCGCTAACATCCAATTCCCTGACCCGCTCTGTCATAAGGATTGCTGTTGCCGCACTTGCAGCGACTGGCGCCTCGCAAGCGCAGGCACAAGCTTCACCTCCGACGGCATCCGCGATTGTGTCGCACTCCGGGGCTGATAACGCAGAGGGCGCAATCGAGCCTCGCAAACCCAGCATCACCCAGGAGACGACAGACGACTCTATCGCGGTTGATCCAACCAGCCTCTTGCCCGACCTTCCGCCGGTCCCGAAAGCAAACGCCACATTGGTGGGAGGAACCATCGCCAAGTTAGATCGGGTTCGCGACAAGGTCGTTGTCAGCGTCTTCGGAGGCGGAAAGATGAGCGTGCTCTTTGATCCCCGCACGATTGTGTACCGAGGGGGCAAAGAGGCCAGCATCGCGGATCTGCAGCCGGGGGACCGCATTTATCTGGATACGATTCTTGATGGCAGCACTGTATTCGCACGAACCATCCGGCTTCAGGCTTCGCGAGCAAGCGGGCAAAGCCAAGGCGTGGTCGTAAAGTATCGTGCGGATCGGAACGAACTGACGATGCGAGATTCCATCTCGCCAAATACGATCCGCGTTCGAATAAGCTCGTCGACTCAAGTTTTGCAGGGTGGACACGCCGTGGCAGCCAGCACCCTGACCCCAGGCGCTCTCATCTCGATCACCTTCTCTC
>JASLEQ010000269.1 GCA_030151135.1 Candidatus Sulfotelmatobacter sp.
ACGAGGCCACTCAGCGGCAGATTACCAAACTCCAGGATCGGATCGATACTCTACGGCAGGAGATGAACGCCCCCCCTTCCGCGTGGCACAAAACCGAACTGGCCCGGCACCCGCAACGTCCGCAGACGCTCGACTATATTGAGCGAGTCTTTACCGACTTCAGCGAAATCCACGGCGACCGTGGTTTTGGTGATGATGCCGCCGTCGTCTGCGGGATGGCCCGCTTCCACGGCGACGAAGTCGTGGTGATAGGGACTCAAAAAGGCCGGGACATGAAGCAGCGCGTCTACCGGAACTTTGGAACTCCGCATCCCGAGGGATACCGCAAGGCGATTCGCGTCATGCAGATTGCCGAGAAGTTTCACCGCCCGATCTTCACTCTCGTCGATACAGACGGGGCCTACCCGGGAATTCATGCGGAGGAGCGAGGTCAGGCGGAAGCGATTGCCTATAATCTCCGCGAGATGGCCCAATTGGAAGTACCCATCATCGCCACAGTGATAGGAGTGGGCGGCAGCGGCGGCGCGCTGGCCATTGCCGTCGCGGATCGCGTTCTTATGATGGAGAACTCAATCTACTCAGTGATCTCGCCGGAGGGCTGCGCCGCTATCATGTGGCGAGACGCTTCCAAAAAAGAGCTCGCCGCCGAAGCGATGCGCATCACGGCAGTCGACCTTAGCGAATTAGGCTGCATTGATGACATCGTTCCCGAGCCCGAGGGCGGAGCACATCGTGATCATGAGGCGGCAGCAAATCTTCTGGATGCTGCCCTGCAGAAACACTATGCCGAGTTGAAGAAAGTGCCACCATCTGAATTGGTCGCGTCACGATATACCAAGTTTCGAACAATCGCCCAGTTTTATAAGACCGAAGGCTAGTCCGTTAATAACCCCTCCGCTTGAAAGCAGGTTCCCGCGGGCCGGTTCTGGGCCGATTAGCCGGGACGGGCGGCCCGGCGCGCCGTATAATTGAGATGTTTTCCTCCTCGCGATCCACAATTCGGGCGAATGGGTTCGGCCCGCCGATTAAAAGGAAGGTGTACGGATGGCCACAACGGATGTTGTGCCTCGGGAATTTTCCGGAGGCATGGGCAAGCAGCGAATCGTCAACGACATGAGCATTCAGGTCGCGACGGTCAACGGTTCCGGTTCACAAAGCTCCAATACAGTTCTTCTACGCGCAATATTTCAGATGGGCGTTCCGGTCTCCGGCAAGAATATGTTCCCTTCGAACATTGCCGGATTGCCGACCTGGTACACAATTCGCGCCAATAAAAACGGATACATCGGTCGCAAGAAAGAGATCGATTTCCTGGTCGCGATGAATCCGGAGACAGCGGCTGAAGACACAATGTCGCTCGCCCCAGGCGCGTCCGTTTTGTACGATGAGCCACTCGCCCTCCATAAGCTGCGCGATGATTTGATCTTTTACTCAGTCCCTTACGACAAAATCGTCGCCCCGGTTTGTCCCGAGGCCAAGCTTCGCAAGTTGGTCAAGAATATGGTGTATGTGGGCGTAGTCGCCAGCCTGCTGACCATCGACATGGCCGAGGTGGAAAAGGCGATCCGCAAGCAGTTCGCGACGAAACTCAAAGCCGCAAATTTGAATCTGGCCGCGGCACAAGCGGGATTCGAATATGCGAAGGCCAATCTTCAAAAGCGCGGCGCGTTTTATATCGAACGCATGGACAAGACGGCGGGCAAGATCATCATCGACGGCAACTCGGCCGCCGCGCTCGGCTGTATGTTTGCCGGCTGCACAGTTGTCACCTGGTATCCGATTACGCCATCTTCCTCGCTCGTCGAAACCATGATCGAGTACATGAAGGAATACCGTATCGGTCCGGATGGCAAAGCGACTTTCGCAATTGTGCAAGCTGAAGATGAGTTAGCTGCTGTCGGCATGGTGATTGGCGCTGGATGGGCTGGTGCGCGCAGTATGACTGCCACCGCCGGGCCGGGTATCTCGCTCATGGCCGAGTTTGCCGGGCTTGCTTACTACGTCGAAGTACCAGGCGTTATCTGGGACATCCAGCGAGTGGGTCCATCTACCGGACTTCCAACGCGAACGTCGCAAGGCGACATTCTCTCGACCGCGGTTCTGTCCCATGGCGACACCAAGCACATCATGCTGATCCCTTGCTCCGTTGAAGAATGCTTCTCGATGGCGACGGACGCATTCAATTTAGCCGAACAGTTTCAGACATTGGTGTTCGTGATGTCGGACCTGGATCTCGGCATGAACAACTGGATGTCCGATCCATTCCAATATCCGGCGACGCCAATCAAGCGTGGCAAAGTGCTCAGCAAAGAAGATCTCGACCGCCTCGGCGGATTTGCCCGATACAAAGATGTTGATGGCGATGGCATTGGGTACCGCACACTGCCCGGAACTTCCCATCCCGCAGCGGCATATTTCGCGCGCGGAAGTGGTCACAACGAAAAAGCTTTATACAGCGAACGCGCCGACGACTTCGAGAACAATATGGAGCGACTGAACCGCAAGTTCGAAACTGCGCGTTCCTTCGTCCCCCGCCCCGAGATCACCAAAGGCAATAATGCAAAGATTGGTCTTATTGGCTATGGCACATCGCACTGGGGCATCACCGAAAGTCGCGACCAACTCCGCTCGGAGTACGGCATCGAGATCGACTACCTGCGCCTTCGTGCCTATCCATTTACGCGCGAGGTGCACGAGTTCATCGAGCAACACGAGCGCGTGTACGTAGTTGAGCAAAACCGCGATGCCCAGATGCTCAGCCTTCTGAAGCTCGACTTGAAGCCAGAATTAACTCCGCGGTTGAGGAGCATCGCCCATATCACCGGACTGCCGCTCGATGCGCGGTCCATCACCGACGAACTGACCAGCATGGAAGGCAAATAATGGGTACCACAACAGTCGAATCCGGAACGCCAACCCCAAAGACCAACCGTATCGGCCTCACAGTCATCGACTACAAAGGTGGTAAGACCACTCTTTGCGCGGGATGCGGCCACAATGCAATCTCCGAGCGCATCATCGAGGCGATGTACGAGATGGGCGTCGAGCCCGAGTTTGTCATCAAGCCCAGCGGTATTGGTTGCTCATCAAAGACTCCAGCTTATTTCCTGAGCCGTTCCCATAGTTTCAACGCCGTCCATGGACGGATGCCCTCGGTGGCTACCGGCGCGCTGCTCGCTAACCGAAAGCTTGTCTGCATAGGCGTGAGCGGCGATGGAGATACCGCCTCCATCGGGATTGGCCAATTCATGCACCTGATGCGACGCAATCTGCCCATCATCTACATCATCGAAGACAACGGCGTATACGGCTTAACCAAGGGCCAGTTCTCGGCTACGGCTGATCTTGGTTCCAAGCTGAAGAGCGGCGTCCTTAATGATCTTCCTCCGATTGACACCTGTGCCCTGGCAATTTCACTCGGGGCGACGCTGGTGGGCCGGTCTTTCTCAGGCGACAAGAGACAACTCAGCGCGATGCTGAAGGCGGCGATTGCCCATAAGGGCACGGTCATGCTCGATGTCGTTTCTCCCTGCGTCACCTTCAATGACCATGAGGGATCGACCAAGTCTTACAAGTATGTGAAGGAGCATGAGGAAACGCTGCAGGACGTCAGTTTCGTTCCTCACTTCGAGGACATCGATGTTGACTACGATCCCGGGTCGACCGTTCAGGTCACAATGCACGATGGGTCTCGGTTGAACCTGCGGAAGTTGGAAGAAGACTACGATCCAACCAGCAAGATCCAGGCCCTGACGCGGTTGACCGAGGCGCACGAGAAGGGTGAGGTCCTTACTGGAGTGTTCTATGTGAATCCTCAGGCTCCGAATTTCCTGGACATGCTCAACGTGGTCGATCAGCCTCTCGCAACGCTTCCCGATTCAGTGACGCGTCCC
>JASLEQ010000361.1 GCA_030151135.1 Candidatus Sulfotelmatobacter sp.
GTTTGGCCCGGAGATGACTGCTGGGACATCTTTCGCGGCACCGACTTCGTCATTTCTCAGTGCGGTGCAAAGAAACAGGCATTAGGCGCCGGTCGCTATACCATCAAGGGCAAGTACGGTCCGGTGTTCAACCCGTTTGAGGTCACCATCGTCGATGGCGCTGAGGTCGCCAAGGCACCGTAAACGGGCAGGGCAGCTACTCATGATGGTAAGCAATTAACAAGCTGCTTTACAAAAATAACAACGTGGTCTAACCAAACTAAAAGGCACTGGACTTCGGTGTGTCCATCATCGCGAAGTCGCTCACCGACACGAATTAAGTGGGCACCGCGAGAACGGAAGGCGCATTCATTTGGGCTAGGATCTCGGGAACGGTGGTCGGGAGTGTCGTGGGGCGCTGAATGGGATCGAACCATGATCCTCCACTAAAGGGTTATATCGTAAACACGAAGGAGTCATCCGAGGGAACGGTGCGTCGCTCAGGAGACAAGTGATCTATCAGTGGGTCTTCTTGCACCTCGACGGCCTGCGACCTAGGTAGGCTTCGAGAAAGAAATGCACTAGGTTACTTGCGATACGCATCGATATAGACGCCGCAATTGCAACAGAACAATCTCTAACATTCTGGGCTTCCCGAAGGTGGTCACACCGCATGAACCCGGCGCCCCTCCCAAAGAAGTCGCGGGCTCGCGCGGGACGTAGCGCAATCTAACGCATGCAATCCAAACGTATCCTCACCGGCCGAATATTGGCCATGGAACTTCCTGGGAGGGCTCTACCCCCAACATGGGATCCCCGACGGGAAACACTCTAGCGACGGTGAATCGAGCACGCCAGCCAGATACCGGGATTCCTTGCCTCTCGTTTTTTGACTGGCCTGGCCGGATTATTTTACGAGGTCTTCGCTCCACGGCTGGCGGACTTGGAGAAGGTTCTTGCGGCCAGCGGTGAGATTGATCCGGATACTGCCGCGGCCGAGGGGAATGCGGTGGCTCACCTGTTCAATGTCGGTTTCATTGGCCCCAACGTAGCGAAGCAGGTGGATCAGAGTATCGGGTTCAGAAGTACGCACTATGGGACTGATCGGCATACGGCCGGTTTCAGGCGTACATTGAATGATCCACGCCTCCCTTTCGAGCTGGAAGTTCACCATGATGCGCATAGCGAAGAAATAATGCTTCCGGTTCAAAGAATTGTCACCGTTTTGTCATCCGGGAGACCGCTATATTGCCAGCTTGCGCACATAGTCAAGGGCCTGAGATCAGGTTGAGGGTCGCGAATCAGGTGCCGTGGCGCGGTATTTCACCGGCCCATTTGCCGAGGGTGGCGCTATTTGACAAAAAGCGAATTTATGAGAGTTCATTTGCTCTACTCTTTTGGAACGTGACGATCTTGTCATCTTCACCGGAGAGCTAACTTGCCTATGCGCTGCTGCCTGAGAACCTTTCCGGGCAGTCTTCTGCCTGTCCTTTACCTCCTGCTCGTAGCTGCCAGTTCAGGCCGGGCCCAGGATGTGCCTGCCCCGGACAACCCCTATTTCGTCACGTATTCCCATGACATGGCCGAGGCGGGAACGCTGGAGTTCGAGACCAAGACCGCTGCGGCTCGCCCCCACGGCGGCAGTCCCTTCGGCGCACTGTCCGAGGAGATGGAGTACGGGGTCACACGGTGGTGGACCGCCGAACTCTACCTCGACGGACAGGCCACGGATGACCAGTCGACTTTGTTTACCGGATTCCGCTTCGAAAACGGTTTTCGGCCTCTACGAGGTGAACACCTCATCAACCCGGTTCTCTACGTTGAGTACGAAAGCATCACCGCCGCCGACAAAAGCATTCTCGAATCCGTCGGCCATGACGGCCAGAGCGACCTCCGCGATCCCAACAACACGGCCAGACTCGACCGGGATCACGAGGCGGAGTTCAAGCTGATTCTTTCGTCGAACTTCAAGAGCTGGAATCTCTCAGAAAACTTCATCGTGGAAAAGGACTTGTCGCACGCGCCTTGGGAGTTTGGGTATGCGCTGGCAGCGGCACGTCCCTTGCATAGTGCGACGGGTCGGGTATGTACCTTCTGTGCTGAGAAGTTCATCGCCGGCGCTGAAACGTACGGAGGTGTCGGAGACACCTGGGCTCTGACGCTCCGCGATACCTCCCACTACCTCTCGCCCGTGGTTGGCTGGCAGCTCCCCAAGGACATGCGGGTCAGCCTCTCGCCTGGGTTCGGCCTGACCCGTTCCAGCCTGGATTATGTACTTCGCATCGGCTTCGCGATCGAGTTCGACCATTTGAATGAGAGATTGCGCAGAAGCGGCCGTGGCAGTGCTCCCCTTCCGGTTCAGGAATCCCGCAAGCAATGAGTGGTGAACTGAAAGGTTTTGTGCTGGTCCAGCCCACTCCGCCACTCATTGGGGACCGCGATCATGGTGGCCAGCCCCGTTGACCTTCGCCCCGCATGTGTTATTTTGGATGGCCATGAACCAGACCTGCCCGCATAAGCGACTGCGATCTGTCGTGGTGTTCCCCGAGCCAAGTCACGAGCAGCAATTCCGCGCCGCGGTCATATCAATCGAATGCCGAGATTGCGGGCGGCCGTTCGAATTTACTGCAGATATTAAAGACGTCCCGGGGTTGAACATCAGTCCCGATTACCAAGAACTGCGGGTGACGGTAACGGAAGCCACGCCCGGTTTGGTGCATTGACAATGAGGAGTGATCTAAATCACAGTTTGGTGACAACCCTTCCTCTCCTCCTGCACCCGAGGATGTCACCATGAGGATGCAAGTGCATTCTCGACCCACATTCACGAGGCATTCACAGCTCCGACGACAGCACCACTTGCGGCACATTACGAGAACTGTCGCAAACCCGTTTAAGGTACGGGAAGTACCCGTGAAGCCTCAGTGCTACCACAGTAATGAGCCGAGGACCCTCTGGCGGTTCTTCAAATCCGTCGTCCAGAGATCGCGAAGGCCGGTGTATGGCAGCTTTGCATGCATCGCGATCTGCACGCAGGTCATGACGTCGCCGGCTCCTTGCCCGAACATCGCAAAGCCCAGAATCTGGTCTGTTTGGGGATCTACCAGGCACTTAATGAAGCCACGAGCCTCCATCACGCTCTGTGCCCGCAAAACTTCCGTCATCGCAATCTTGAAGAGGCGATGATCAATGCCCGATGCCAAGGCTTCTTTCTCGCTCAGTCCTACCCTTGCAAATTCCGGGTCTGTAAACAGGCAGAATGGCACCTCTCTTCCCGTCGTGACACGATTCCGCCGCCTAGCAAATTGTCACGGACCACCCGAAAATCATCGACGCTGACGTGGGTAAACTGAGGACTTCCCGCAACCTCCCCGACCGCCCAGACTCCAGCCGCGGTCGTCTGCAAACGGGCATCAACCTTGACGAAGCTATCTTCCGTCAGTTCAATACCTGCTTTTTCGGCACCGACATCTTTCGTGTTGGGCACTCGTCCGGCTGCCACCAAGAGGTGTGTTCCCACGACCGATTTAGATCCCCGAAGGTCTCAACGTTGACTTGAACCGAATCTCCCGAAGTGCCGGAAACACTCTTGACGTTCGCATCGAGAAGCAGCTCTATGCCCTCATCGTTGAGGACTGAGTGCAGTCCCTCGACAACGTCGTCGTCCTCTCGGTGAAGGACATGATGATTGTGGTCTACCACCGCCACTTTGCTGCAGAGCCTCCGCAGCGCTTGCGCAAATTCCAAGCCGACATACCCGGCGCCTAGAATCACAAGATGCTCCGGCCACTTATTTAGCTCGAGTGCTTCGACGTGAGTTAAAGGTTGCGCCGAGAGCATGCCTGGAATACGGTCGTCTACCTTGGCATGCGTTCGGGTCCCGATGATGACGTTCTCTCCTCGCAAAACGCGCGTGGTGCCATCATTAAGGTCGACCTTGAGCGTCTTCGCCGCTGTAAACTTTCCTGATCCCAGGATCAGTTCCGCGCTACTGTCTTTGTACAAGGCGAGAGGGTCTCGACGAGCCTTTTAACCATCGTTCGCTGGCGATCTGTCACGCGTGCCATCTCTACGGAAAAGCAATCACAGGCAGCCGTGCTGAAGACTCCCACACGACGGGCGTCGGACACGATTTGGGCCGTGCGGATCACATTTTTGCTGGGCAGGCACGCGACGTTTGGACACGCGCCTCCCACGTACTCCCGTTCCACGACCGCGACTCTCTTACCCCTCCCTGCGAACGTCCATGCCAGTAGCTTCGAGCCAGCCGCTTCCAAGATGACGAGGTCGTATTCCCAACCTGCGCCTGTGATTCCATCATCTCCAGCCTCCAAGGATCTTTATTCGTTCGCGATAGAGCGAGCTTCTGGGTCGATTGCAACAGATATAACGTGAGAGACGGTGACGGAATGGATGAATCAACTTCGTGAATCTGAAGTGAGGTTCGCTACGAGCTGGTTCTGACCTCGTAAAGGATCGCCTTACGTCCGTAGTAAGGGCCTAGAGAACGCGAGGCTGAGCGCCCGAAATATTCTCGGTGGGGTAATCGCCGAAATAAATGAGGGCTCGGTGAACAGCGAGGTCGGCGTTCAGCTCTCGGGTGGTACCCTGCTGGTCGCTTCGATTACCAAGGAGAGTGTGCAGGCGCTCAATTTGAGGCGGGGGGATGCGGTAAGCGCAGTCGTGAAGGCATCGCACGTGATGGTTGGAGTCTAGTCACGGTTTCACTTCAATGACGGTAATCGAGGCGAGGTTCCGAACCCATCGGGCAGGTCGCTTTTCCTCGCTCGATACTATCTTGAACGCTCCGTCTTTTTCCAGTTTGTGGTCGTCCACAGAATCTGCCACAATCACGTCTCCATTGTGAATCGAGGGGTCCACCTCAGCCAAGGCATAGAGAACGTCGTAGTTGTCGGTGCCTTCGGCGACGATACCGGTGAGGAAAAGCTTGCCTTTGACTTGTTCACCCAGTGGCACGCCTACTTTCACCAACAAGTCAATGAGCGGCACGCCCGAGTACTTTTCGTGGCCTTTTGAATGCGCGTTGAAAACTGAAACTGTCCTGTGAGGCAGCGCGGCAAACTCTTCCGGGCTCAATGTGATCGATCTTCCATTGAGTCCCTGGATTTTGAGATGGGTTGAGGCAACCGCTGGCCGGGAGGGATGGTCCATGTCCTGGGCCGAAACAGTCACTACCCCAGGGAACCATATAAGGCTGGCAAGCAACGTACTTAGCAATGCAACGCGGCAGTTTCCCATGGGCAAATTGTAGCCTCTCAGCGATCGAGATCGCGCCGAGAGGCGTTACTTTTTCGACGCGAGTAGGAATGGAAGGTGCCAAAGCGGGAGGATATGAGCCCGCAATTAAGGCTTCTGACTCCGCGTGATTCATCACGGATGCTCGGGATTAGTTATCCCACCCTCAAGCATTGGATCCGGAAGGGAAACCTGAAAACTATTCGAACTTCCGGGGGACACCACCGGCTCACAGTTGCAAGCCTTCTGGCTTTCCTGAGGCGGATGTATACAGCCGGAAACGGAATCACGGGTGAGTATCGTCGTGTGAGCGGACGCAACCAGCTGCGAGACAGCGGTGTTCTGCTCTTCTTGCGCATGCACGCGGCCTCCATGCCGCTGACATGCATACGGTGGATCAACCCTCCGGGCCACGGGATGCGGTTCAATGAGCGCAAACGCGATTGGGCGGCAACTCATCAGGCTTAACCTAGGCGGCTCGAACATCAAACGAAGAGAGAGCATGTCTATTCGGTTCTTGTTGTGTCTCCAATTCCGATGTTCTGATTGAGTCGCAGTAAGTTCGTGGGGTCGTACTTCCTTTTGATTTCCACCAAGCGAGCATAGTTGGCTCCATAGGCGGAGCGCACCAGCTGGTCGCTCGTATCACCCAGTTGGTTCACGTAGACCCCATGCGCAAAAGGCTGCAAATCGTTGCGGGTGGTCAGAACCCAATGCACAGCCGCGTCCTTCTCTTCTGCAGTGTCCCAGACACCCGTGATGTCGATCTCGCAGCCCGGCTCTCGCAGAGCAAACGCCATATCACTAACGCGTACTCGGCTGATGGCGCCGCGCAGGGGCACAAGAATCAACTTGCATTTTGCTGGCACATCCTTCAGCGCCGTCGTAACTGCCGCGAGCACAGGCCCGCTGAGTTCGCGAACGAATACATTCGTTTGGAAATGGGCAACCGGCCTTTGAAGAAACCCGCCTGCCGATTGTGCGTCGAGGTAGGATTGGACTCGAACCGTGTCCTCTTGCGGCCTCAGCGCACGAAGGCGCCTGATCAGGTCGATGCCCACTCGAGGCTCGCCACAATAACAAACGTCGATCCTGACTCTTGCACCTTGCCTCGACGGCATCAACTGGGCAAACGCGTCCATTTCATCGGGAGCATCCTCGAGAAACCTGCTGAAGGCCTCAATGAGTTCTGCGGTGCCGGACGAAGCATAGAGCAGCGCTCCAGATAAGACCTGACCAACCGAATGGAGTTGATACTCCAACGCGGTAACAACCCCGAAGTTCCCTCCTCCTCCACGGATCGCCCAAAATAGGTCCGGATTGCTGGTCTGGCTCGCCTTGAGCTGCTTTCCATCGACTGTGACCACTTCCGCCGAGCGCAGGTTGTCACACGCTGCACCATACTTGTCCATCAGCCGCCCTTCACCCCCGCCGAGTGTGAACCCGGCGATTCCGACCGTCGGACAACCGCCCGACGTTGTCGCCAATCCATAGCGTTGGGTGGCCTGATCCAGATCCCGCACCAAGGCGCCTGCCTGCGCCACTGCCACCCGTCTTGTGCGATCAACCTCCACACGCCGAAATGATGAGAGGTCTACCACAACGCCACCATCACACATTCCATATCCCAGCCGGCTATGGCCTCCGCTGCGCACTGCCAGCGGCAGATGCTTGATCTGAGCAAACTCCAAAACACGCGCGACGTCCGATGGGGAAGTACAACGCACAATCACCGCGGGGTGACGATCAAACGCTCGATTGAAAATCAGACGTGCCTCATCGTACTCGGCGCGATCCGGTGTGATTACCACGCCGGAGATCTTCCCAGCCAGCCTGTGGATGGACTCAGGATCAAGCGAGGCACCTGCCGTGGTGTATTCGTCTGAAACTGCACGAAGGTCTCGGGAGTACTTCAGCGGGCCAGCGTAAAAAGCAGCCGAAAAGATTGTTTGGCGAACGAATTGCCTTCGGCTGATCGCAGCCATCTTGCCCTCTACCGCCTCTCTCCGACCCTCGATGACTGCCGGTGAGGCTTGAATCTGCAGAGCGAAATTATGGCATGCTCATATTGACCTGATCAATCGCTACCATGCCTCAGTTTGCTTTCACATCACTTCGAGCCGGAGTCTCCGACACAGATAGTTTCGAATCAAGCGATTGATCCCGCTCTCCACCTCCGTTGATGACTTCAGCCCTTACCGCTCACCGAGGACAAGAGAGGCGGCCTTGGGCGGGTCAGGTTACAATTTGGCGATAATGCGCTTGTCGAACGCGAGTGGGTTACAACGCAGGCTCTCCAAACCAAATGGTCATCGCGTCCGCGAGCCCCTGCTTAGTTCCGTTTCCTGCCCAGGCCACATAACCGTCGGGCCGAATCAGCACCGCACTGGGAGCATCGACCGCGCCGATTACCGGCAGTTCCCAGGGGCCATCGGATCTGGCTTTGATCAACTGAACGCGGTCTGCCCATCGAGAGATATCGATTCCGCCGGGCTCGCCAAAGTCGAGTAGCGCAGGTCGGGCCTTGTGCAGCAGAGCGAAAACCCGCAGCCGACCATCGGCGGTGACCAGGTCGAGATCGGGCATGCGACGTCCGAGTAATGGGTACCCTTCGCCGAGATCGTAATGAACATCCAGGCCCGACATCTCAGCGGCCAATCGCGCGCGCGGCTCGTCCATGCCCAGGAACAGCGAAATGTAATCGCCCAAAGCCTTCGTGTGATCGTCCGGACGGCGCAGTGCGGATTGCGCCATCGTGTTGCGCAGCACGCGGGCAGCGACCGGATGACGCTCGGCGTGGTACGTATCAAGCAGACTTTCGCGCGAAGTCCGTCTTACGACTTGGGCCAATTTCCATCCCAGATTCATCGCGTCCTGAACACCGATATTGAGTCCCTGTCCACCGAGCGGGGGATGGATATGCGCGGCATCACCCGCCAGCAGAATACGTCTGTCGCGGTAAGCCGCTGCTTGCCGGGTCATATCGGTAAACCTGGAGATCCAAGTGGGGCTGTGGATTCCATAATCTGTTCCGTATGCGGCGATCAACGCTTCACTCACGTCGCGCAGGTTTGGTTCCCTTACAGTTTCCACCTGCCGTTCAGTCACTACCAGCCCCACCCGCCGCCCATCGTTTAACTTACGGATAGCATGGGTACCAATCGCATCGTGGCGAAAGCCCAATGCCGGCTCCTGGCGTGGTTCAACCTCAGCGATCAGCCAACTCGTCGTCGCATCTGATCCCGGGAACTCGATGCCGGCTGCTTTCCGGATCAGACTGCGTCCTCCGTCGCACCCGACGAGATACTCTGCCCGCAGGGACCTGCCGTCGGACAGCGCGACTTCAACACTGGATGACTCCTGCGCAAAACCTGTAACTTCACGTCCGCGATAGATCGGTACAGCCAATTCCTCGACCCAATTGGCCAGGATGCGCTCGCTCTGGTTCTGCCCCAGCCCAAGCAGGTACTTGTGCCGGGTGGGAAGTTCCGTAACATCCAGACGGACGCGACCGAAGCTCACCGCGGGATGCTTCTCGCCGCGCGCGATGAATCGATAGGCGATTCCCCGCTGGTCGAGCACCTCAAGTGTCCGAATGTGGAGTCCACCTGCGCGCGAACCGGTCAGTTCCTGGTTTCCCGCCGCTCGACAATGGCGACATCAATACTCGCCAACGCCAACTCGCCCGCCAACATCAGCCCGGTCGGCCCCCCTCCGGCGATTACTACGGCATGCTCCCTCATCGTGCCACCCATTTCACAGGCTCCTTGCGTCAGGCGAAGATGATGCAGCATGTATGGGGGCTTGCCGCCACCTCCGGACCTCGCGATATCCTGTAAAGAGGAATTCTCCAAAGCACGTTGCGCAATTGGGATCAGATAATTCGCAAGGCGTCTGGCGAAGTCGCGGGCCAGCAAAACATCAGGTGTCGCCTCCAGCCCAGAACTTCGCTCCCCTCTGGAACTGCACCTCGGCGATGATGCGCAAGTTGTGTTCAGTAGAATCCGCCAACATCCTTTGCGTTGTCCGTTACCCTGAGACAGGACCGCCCGCTTGATCAGAAGGATGCGGCCTGAATGAAGCGTTCGGTCCCACTCACTTCCCTTGAAGGCTCATCTCTGCGATATCCAAAAGCTGCTCAGGATTGCTGGTCGGGTTGTGTACGAACCCGAGGACTCTCGGCATGTCGCTGGTGGTGTTCCGGGTCATGCGGGCGTGAATCTCGTTGCCATGGATCAGTGTGCTGGATAGCGGAGGTTTCAAACGCTTTAGCCATTGTTGCACTGCAATGATAGTCTTCACGGGCAGCCTAATCGGTGCAGTGACAGTGAACGCTATGGTTCGATCAACAGTCAGAGTCTGGGCAACGGCCGCCTTCACCTCGTTCAACAACCGATTGGCCACTCTATCGAATCGGAGGCGGATACCGGCTGCGGCCATACGCCGAATTACCTCCTTCTCCGTGTTATCAGCGCTGGACAGTGAACCCTCCCCCCATCTGTCACACCCTTTCTTCGCACGGATAAGGTGCGGACAGTTCAGCACCGTAGGTCGATTTCTGTTTATCTATCTGAAGACCCAATTGTCAATTGTTGCCTCAGGCCATTGCGCTTGTCCAGCTTCTCACGGAGTGACTCGGCTTTCGCACTCGTTGGAATGAGCCGCGACTATCGCAGAAGGTGCGCGGTCGTTCGGAACATCTATACTAGCGGCATGGAGCAGCGGAAAATCGTGTTTCACGAGACTGCAGCGCCTTCTTCCAAACTAGCCTTCCCGTTGGCTGCATGGTGACAAGGACGCCTCTCTTTACGTGCATGCTCCTGGTCGTGCTTTCTCTTGCTGTTGCGCGTCGTTCCGTGGCCCAGACTGGATCGCCGAAGCCATTTGCGCCGCCTAAAGCAGGGCTTCTGCTGATCCGCAATGCAGGTCTGATTGACGGCACTGGAGTCCCTCTGAGGGTAGGCATGGATGTCTTGGTCCGTGGAGAGCGTATCGAAAGAATCTTCCCTGACGCGGACATCGACACCAAGCTGCTCGCCGAAGCGAAAGTTGTCTCAGTCGACGGACAATTCCTCATTCCCGGGCTCATCGACGCCCACGTACACCTCGCCACTCCGCCGAACACACGGCAGGCCGAAGCGACTATGCGGCGGGATCTTTATGGTGGAGTTACAGCGGTGCGAGATATGGCGGACGACCTGCGCTCCGTCGGCGAACTCGCCCGAGCCAGTCTGGTGGGCGAAATTGCAGGACCTGACGTCTACTACGCCGCCTTGATCGCTGGACCTCATTTTTTCGATGACGAGCGAGCCGTTCAGGTCTCCGCAGGCGGTGTGCCGGGGCATGTCCCATGGATGCAGGCAGTCGATGACGGCACAGACCTACCCCTTGCGATTTCTGAGGCCCGTGGCACCTACGCGACAGCAATCAAGCTCTATGGCGATCTTTCACCCGAGCTCGCCACAAGGATCACAGCGGAGGCTCATAAGCAGCACATGCTGGTCTGGGCGCATGCTACCCTCTACCCGGCTAAGCCATCCGAGGTGGTCGTTGCCGGCGTAGATACCATCTCGCATGCCTGTCTTCTCGTGCGTGAACCGCAGGAGCATGTGCCAAGCTGGGCCGAGCCCCGCAAGCCTGTAGACCTCAAACCATTCCGCGACGGCCGCAATCCAGCCCTCGATGCGCTCTTCGCCGACATGGTACGGCGCGGAACCATCCTGGATGCAACTGTCTGGGCTTACAGCGCCGATACCTCCGGTTCTAATACGCTGCCACCTCTGCCTTCCGGAAGTTGCGACGATTCCGTCGGAGGCGCCATCACTGGTCAGGCGTACCGCGCAGGCGTGCTCATTGATGCCGGCACAGACAACGTAGCGGATTCGACCGATCCCTGGCCGGATCTCTTTCATGAGCTTGCGATGCTCAGAGACAAGGCGGGAATGCCGAGTGGCGCCGTTCTGCAATCGGCAACATTGATCGCCGCTCGCGCAACTGGCCAACAGCAACAGATGGGTAGCATCGAGCCCGGTAAGCTAGCGAATATGGTCGTACTCGCTCGCAATCCGCTGACCGATCCCAATAATCTTCGATCGGTAACCATGACCATAAAACGCGGTCGGATCTTTGATCGAAGCACCTTTGTTCCTCTGCAGCCGGGAGACATCACAGATCGTTGATCTGAGCTGATCGCCGTCGGACATCGTTTGGCGAGAACAGCCGTGGGTGTTGAAAAAGGCTGGCCGATTTACCGGGTAGATTGGATTTCCGAACGTGTGATATTGAGTCCATCGCCTAGGCGGTGACCTTAGCCGGCCCCGCGGTCGGCGTGCTCAGGAACCGGACCAGGCGTTAGATGTTTTGCGCTGTGGCGGCCATGAAGAACTGCTCCTGAACGAACTTCAGCCTGCGTAAGCGGAGACGGTGTAGGCCGATGCGGCCCTTCAGCTCTGCAAACAGCGCTTCGACCTTCTTCCGCTGACGCTATGCCTGCGCGAACTCCGGAGTATGCCAGAGATCGAGCGCCCTTTGCCGAGCGGCTTCGTTCATGTGGATGGCAAGCAAACGAAATGGCCCTCTAGTGCACTGAGACTTGAGGTGACATGGACCGCACTTAGGGCGAGTTCCGATGTAAGCGAACGCGCGGTTGCTGTCGTTCCGACCGCCATAGTTCAGTTGCTGGCCCGCAGGACAGAGGTAGCTGTTGCTTTCAGGCTGGTAGGTGAAGCGCTCCGGGCCGAACAGCGGACTTCTCGTGCGAGAGACAGCATCGCGCGTCGGCATTGTACGGCGTGATCTGTCGGTCCATCAGCCACTGCTACAGTTCACCATTGCCGTAGCTAGCATCGGCGGCGATGGACTGAGGACTCTTATCTTGCCACTGCGTGAACCGAGCGATCATCTTCTCAGCAGCTCTGGATTCCTCGCTGAGGCGGGCACCCGTCGCTTGCACGCCGACGATGATGCAGCTGTGATTGTCCACGAGGTAGTTTGTTGTTGTAGCCCATCCGTGCTGGCGTGCCGCCTTGGTTGCATACGTCGAGTCCGGATCCGTGGTGGAAACCTTATCCTGGCTGTGCGTCGGTTCCATTACTGGGTTCTGCGCATTCAGTGCAGTGAGCCACTCAGAACCGTTCGATTCACTTGCGCGGCCTCTGCCAGTTGCTCTCTCCGGATGCGGCTTCCCTTAGAGGTATTCGCCTCAACGAACGTTCCGTCTACCGACAGCTTGTCTCCGCGTACCAGGCCTACTTCCAAACACTGGGCCACGATGGGTTCGAACATCTGCCCAAACAACTTCGATTCATGGAAACGCCCATGGCGATTCTCTGAAGACGTGGAGTGATGAGGAATCCCCTGATCGAAGTCTAGTCCAATGAACCAGCGCCACGCCAGATGCATGCGCAACTCTTCTACAAACTTGCGCTCGCTGCTAATCCGGTACGGATAGCCGATCAGCACGATTCGCAGCAGCAACTCCGGATCGATCGAAGGCCGGCCGGTATCGCTGTGGCTGTCCTTCAGTTGCTCACGAACGAACCTGAAGTCGATGTACGTGTCGATCAACCGAAACAAGTGGTTTGCTGGAACCTGATCTTCCAAACGGAAGTAGTAGGACAGCGGTTCCGAACGCGCGTGCTGGCCCATCATGAGCGTTCGTCCTCCTTCAATGGCAATCCGCAACAACATGATCGAACTATGCTGCTATGCGGCTTTCATTGCCACGGGAATCGCATCAGAATCACTCAATGCGCATCGAGTTTCTCAACACCCACACAGGCTTTCGCTGCCAGGAGATCGGGGTCAAGCATTCGGAACTTCGCCGTAATGCTTGATCGCCGTGCTCAGACCACCCTTAGGTGGGACCCCCGCCGAACCTCTGCTCCCGGCACGTGTTCGTCCTGCATCGCTGCAGCTCTGATGGCCTCGGCGTTCGGTCTTTTCTCTTGAACGGACGACTCCAGAGCCATCGCAAGCTGGTCGGGCAGCAGAGACAGGACAGTCTGCCAAACCGTTCCATCAATTCGCGCGTTGATTCGGCAGTAGCACCAAGGTAATGCCGCCTCATTCACGATCCGCACCGAGTCCTGGCTGTTCTTCTGTGCGCGCAGCGTAAATTGCTGACCTTCAATCTTCTTCAGGTCCCGGCTCAACAGGTAGTAGAGCGCCATATTCTTGGTTCGTTCGATCTTGCCGGCTGCGGCACGGGCGCGGTCACTCAGACGCGTAGCCTCGCTGCGGCAGAACTGTTCGCGGGCTTCCATCATTCGAACGAATCGGCCGATCCGATCGACCTTCTCTCCACGCGCCTCGCAGAATTCCTGGAAACGCGCTGTCAGTTCCTCTGACGGCTCACCTTCAACCTCAATTTGCAGCTCGATCTCTTCCAGAAGGGTGTCCAATTCCATATCAATTTCAACTTTCTGGGGCTAAACTGATCTCGACGAGCGCATTGGCTTGCAAATACCAATCGGGTTTGCTTGATGGCTCCGTGACTGCGGACCCAGGGAGTGCCTTGGTATTAGCAGGCATAAGCACCCGAAGTGTGATCTAATTGCCGGGCATTAACTGCCAACGGTCAAAGGAGTCCACATGCCCACCATCACGACCAAAGACGGCGTTGAGATTTTCTATAAGGACTGGGGTTCGGGGCAGCCGATCGTATTCAGCCATGGGTGGCCGCTTTCGGCCGATGACTGGGACAACCAAATGCTGTTCTTCCTGAGTAAGGGCTATCGCGTGATAGCGCATGACCGGCGTGGGCATGGACGCTCGACGCAGGTGGCTGATGGACACGATATGGACCATTATGCGGATGATCTGGCAGCGCTTACCGCACACCTCGCCCTGAAGGACGCGATTCATGTTGGACACTCAACGGGTGGCGGCGAGGTGGTGCACTATCTGGCTCGGCGCGGGCAACAGGATGTGTACAAGGCTGCGATTATCAGCGCCGTGCCTCCGCTGATGGTGAAGACCGCGGCCAATCCAGAGGGGTTGCCGAAGTCCGCGTTCGATGACTTGCAGGCGCAGCTTGCGGCTAATCGGTCGAAGTTCTATCGCGACGTGCCGGAAGGGCCTTTCTATGGATATAACCGCCCGGGGGCGAAGTCCTCAGAGGCCACCATTGCAAATTGGTGGCGGCAGGGCATGATGGGTGGCGCGAAGGCACACTATGACGGGATTGTGGCCTTCTCGCAGACGGACTTTACTGAGGATCTGAAGAAGATCACGATTCCGGTGCTTGTGATGCATAGCGAGGATGACCAGATTGTTCCATATGTGGCGGCAGGGCCGAAGTCGGCAAAGCTGCTGAAGAATGGGACGCTGATTACGTATAAGGATTTTCCGCATGGAATGCCTACTACGCAGGCGGAGA
>JASLEQ010000426.1 GCA_030151135.1 Candidatus Sulfotelmatobacter sp.
AGCATGCCAAAAAAGAACGGATGTTTGACGGCGAAAATCCTATCTCCGAAGTGGAGCTGCCCCGGACGGCGCCGACGAGGTGTCGCGAGCTGACGGTGTTGCAGGCGAAGAAGCTGCTCAAATCCATGGAATATCCGGAGCGGGAGATCGCCCTCCTCACGATAAGTACCGGCATGACTATTTCGGAGGTATGCGCGCTGCAATGGAAGCACATGAATCTTACGCGGCAGGCCATACGCAGCGAGGATGATCAGATTCCCGCCGAATCATGCCTGGTGAAGAAGCAATGGACGGCCGATAAGATTATTGACCTCAGGAGCAACAGGGTGAGGGTGGTGGAGTTGCCGAAGCCGCTGGTGCAGGTGCTGCTGCAATTGAAAAAAAGCCAGCTAGCTCTCGACCAGGATCAGTTTTTGATCACCACAGCGGGAGGGCGCGCGATGCGGCCCGCGGATACCCTGATGATGCGCTTGAAACCCATTGGGCAACGGCTGGGAATGCCATGGATTTCGTGGCAGATTCTTCGCAGGGCGCACCAGTCATTGCTGTCTGAGCTTCGGACCCGGCTGACGAACGAACTGGTGCTAAGCACGACGTTCGTCGACAAAGATGCATTGCCCTAGATCTTGCGTTGTTGTATTGCCCTAAGTCACGGAAGTGATCCGACGGCCAATTGCAGATCGGAAACGAGCATGGCACGCATCTCGGCTGCACGAGCGGGGTCGGTGGCGCGGAGAATGGCTGCCGGGTGGATGGTAGCGATGACACGATTGGCGTAGGGACTCTTCAGGATCCTGCCGCGCTCACGCATCAGTGGGAAGTTTGCGCCCAACATCGACTTCGCCGCGGAAGCTCCGAGACAGACCACGATCTTCGGATGGACCGCTTCCAACTCCGCCAGCAGCCAGGGGCGGCAGGCAAAGATCTCGGATGTGCGGGGGTTTTCGTGCAGGCGCCGCTTGCCCTGTTGCTTGAACTTGAAATGCTTGACCGCATTCGTCACGTATACGGAGGTGCGGTCGATGCCGGCTTGTTGGAGAACGGTTTCGAGAAGCCGGCCTGCCGGGCCGATAAAGGGTTCTCCGGAACGATCTTCTTCGTCTCCGGGCTGTTCGCCGATGAGCATGAGCCGGCTGGCCGCAGGGCCTCTGCCAAATACCGGCTGCGTGGCGCAGCGATACAGTTCACAACCCTGACATTCCGCGATCGCCTGCCTCAGTAGCGGCAGACTGCGGCCCTGGGGCAGAAATGCCGCAGCCGTGGTCTTTGGCTGAAGCGCAAGCATGGTGGCGACTCGGCCGCCGGCTTCCTGCATCAATGCAGGCAGGGTGTCGATCTCCGGCAGATTCTTCCAATAGCGCGTCGGCATTTCAGAACGCATGGCGTTCAGGTTGATTCGCGCGGGGTTGAAGATGGAGCGGTAGTACGTGCGCCACAGCGCCTCGTAGTCATCGTCCTGCGGCGCATTCTCACGGGGCGTGCCGGGACCGAATGTCAGGTTTTTGTCGGTTGGATCCCAGAGCACGGAAGCCTCCGGGGTGAGAATCGCCCATCGCATGACGGAGAAGCGCTCGGCGAAGAAAGGCGCGGCGAGCGTCAGTATGCGGTGTGCCGGTTCGTACCACGCTACGTATTCCTCGCCCGATGCGCTCTCAACTTTTCTGAAGCGCACGAAGGCATGCATTTTGTGCAGATCGTGTTTGACCTGATGCTCGAGGCGGCGGAACTCTGCCACGTCCTGGTCGACGTCAATGCGAAGCAGATTACGCTCGCTCTGCAGCCGCCACAGAATTTTGTAAAGCAGGTTCCAACGCTCAGGGGAACGATGACATGCCACGATTTGGGCGCGGCTGAGGAACGCCCTGGGCACTGTGCCGCGCCCATGCGCGCTGACTTCGGGCAGCGCATCCAGAGCGAACAAGGGTGCAGTGAAAGCACCGGTCCTATCGTCGATGTTCACTACGTCCGGGGGCGTTCCGTTGGCCACAAGAACGCGCGTCGCCCGGCGCCAATCTTCGAACGTTGGATCGATAAAAATGGTGCGGGCAACGGCGGATTTCATAGCTGCCCGGAGGAAGCCAGCGTAGCCGCAAACAGATCGAGTTGCACGGGGCGTGCTTCCGTTTCCCGAAGATGATTGGTGCTTAGTAGAGGAAGATGGTTAGCGGCGATGACGTATTCGGCGGCCGTGTTGACGCGCACGTTCAGCTTGCGCAAGTCATCCAGGGTAAGGCGATGATAACGGCGAATGCGCAGAATGCGTTCGGCATTGCGATATCCGATTCCAGGCACGCGGAGCAGGGCTTCGCGAGGCGCGGCGTTCACGTCGATTGGAAAGAATTCCGCATGGGTCTCGGCCCAGATCTGTTTGGGATCTTTGCGCAGGCTGAGATTTGGAACCTCGTCGGTGGTGAGCTCGGCAGCGGTGAACCCGTAGTAGCGCATGAGCCAGTCCGCCTGATACAGGCGATGCTCGCGAACCAGCGGAGGAGCAGACTGGGGCAGGCGAGCGTCGCCCAGCGGAAACGGACTGAAGCTGGAGTAGTAGATACGGCGCAGCTTGTAACTGGAATAGAGGTGCGATGCCGTGGCAAGGATTTGGCGATCGCTCGTCGGCGTGGCGCCAATCACCATTTGCGTGCTCTGTCCGGCGGGCGCAAAGCGCGGCGTGGAACGATGCCGGCGCCGGTCTTCATCGAGCTCGGCTTTGCGCTCGGTGATTTGTCCCATTGTGCCTTCGATTACATCGGTCTTTTTCTCGGGGGCGAGTTGGACGAGGTCCTGCTGGGTGGGTAATTCGATGTTGGCACTCAGGCGATCGGCGAAGTTGCCGGCGCGCCCGATCAACGCGGGCGAAGCTCCGGGAATGGCTTTCAAGTGGATGTAGCCGCCGAAAGCATGGTCTTCACGCAGCGAACGCGCAATCTCGATGAGCTGTTCCATGGTGTAGTCGGGCGACCGAATGATGCCTGAGGAGAGGAACAGTCCTTCGATGTAATTGCGCCGGTAGAAGTCGAGCGTGAGACTCACCACCTCGGCCGGGGTGAAGCGGGCACGAGGTATGTCGGACGAAACGCGGTTGACGCAAAAAACGCAATCGTACGTGCAGTAGTTGGTAAGCAGGATCTTCAGCAGGGAGACGCAGCGGCCGTCCGGGGTGTAGCTGTGGCAGATACCTGTTCCGTCGGAGTGGCCAATGCCTTTGCCATTGCCGGCGCGTTTTGCTCCGCTGGAGGCACACGAAGCGTCGTACTTGGCTGCGTCGGCAAGAATGGCAAGCTTCTGCTGTACGGTCATCATTGGGAAGAATCGCGATCGCGGGCTTGCCGACCCCGCGACTGCGATTCTTTTAGTTTAGCGAATAAAAAGAGAAGGGACCGGGGGGCTCGGCCTCCGAATTCCTGGGATCAACACAAACGCACTCCGTTGTTGATGCGGCGAACGCCGGCTTCGAATTCTCGATGGGCTGTGGATTCCGGTCGCGGAGGTGATGGTGGTAACAGGGCTCCAGCGCGGTGTCTGAACTTACACGGAGCAATTCAGACGGCAGGGCCGCTGTTTGCTTTTGTTGTTATCGTTGATGTCAGGGGCGGTTGTTCGGTCAGATCCTCATGGGCATCAGGACGTACTTGGAGCGATATTCGGCGTCGGGATCTTCGGGGCGGAGTTGGCCAGCGGATTGAGCGTCTTTGAATTCCAGCCGCACTTCGCCTTCGTTGCCCAGGGCCTTGAGGAAGTCGAGGATGTAGTTGGAATTGAAGCCGACGGCGATGGCCTCGCCGGAGTAGGGCGTGTCAATGATGTCTTCGCTTTCGCCGGACTCGGTGGAGCTGGAGCTGATTTTCAATTCGTTGGCTTCGAGGCGGAGGCGGATGGCCCCGGAGCGTTCATCGGCGAATTGAGCCACTCGTTGAATTGCGGACGACAACTCGGCGGAGCGCACCACCACAAACCTCGAGTTATCGCGGGGCATGACGGCTTCAAAGTTGGGGAATTGACCGGACAGGCGCCGGGTGCTCAACGTGCGATGACCGACGCGGAAGAATAACGTGTGCTCATCGTCAGCAAACTCAACCAACTCGGCATCGGAGACGGCCAGCAGCTGGCGAAGCTCTTCGAGGGCTTTGCGAGGGATCAAGACACGCTTTTCGCCGCTGATGCCTTCGAGCTGCTCCCCGGGTTTTTCGACCCAGGAGAGGCGGTGACCGTCAGTGGCCACCATGGCGATGGATTCGGCTTTCAGCACCATAAGGGCGCCGTTAAGGGTATAGCGAGATTCCTCGTTGGAAATGGCGAAGATGGTACGCGCGATGAGGGTCTTCAACGCCACGGCCGAGATGCTCGTGGTGGCGACGGTGGGGAATTCGGGCACCTGGGGATAGTTGGCGCGCGCCATGCCGACCATCTTGGTGTTGGAGCGGCCGGAACGAATTTGCACCCAGTGGTTATCGAGCAGCTTGAGGGAGATGTCGCCGTC
>JASLEQ010000428.1 GCA_030151135.1 Candidatus Sulfotelmatobacter sp.
CGGCGAACGCGACAATGGTTGATTTACTGAGGCTGCGTAACAGAGTTACGAGTAAAAGGCCGGCCGCGGGCCGGCGTATTTCATTTTCGCGCGCGGCGAGGAACTGCGCCATAAAGATCGCCATGGCGCAGAGATTCCCGATCTGGTTGGTGTTGAAGTAGTCGGGATCGCCCAAGCGCAGATCGTCAGTGGCAGGCATAATCCACGCGATGCATGCCAGGATGCAGGTGCTCGAGATGAATCCCCGCATGAGTGAATTCGATACCGCACTCAGTGATCTTTCGCGAAGCAGCAAGATCACAATGACTACGTCGGACGCCATTTCGCACCAGTACAGGAAGGATGCCGGCCGCGAGACGGTCGCGCTCCATAAGAGACTGGCGCAGGAAAACGCGAGGAACAAGAACACCCACCGCACGCTGGATTGCTTAATCATCCATGCAGCCGAATTTTTCGCAGTCCCGAGTGTCTGGAAGACTATCAATGCAAGCAACGTAAATTCGATGATTAGCGTCGCTACAATGCCGGGTGCGCTTCCGATGTGTAGCCAACGGGCAGAGAGCATCGCCATGACAGCGCGAAACGAAAACAGGAAGCCCGCGGCATAGGCGGTAAGCGATTCCTTCGGTCGGTCGAGTATCATGCCGAAGCCGACTTCCGTTTCGTGAAGTTGTTCCGTCATGCTGTCTTCCGGCGAAGGAGTTTGGACCAGAAACGTTCAGGGTTGAGGGTTGCGAGGATCTCGGATGCGAATAGCCGGCGGGGATCGCGCGGATTCAGGCTGGTCCAATGTTCGCGGATGATCAGCAATGCGCTTGTGGCGCACATTATCATCATCGTCAAGATCAGCGTCGTGAGCTTTCGGCGCGGAAACGACTTCTTTTCCGGTATTCCGGGCGCATCGATCACGCTCACTACCGGAATGTCTTTGGCTTCCTGGATACGTGCGACTTCGTACTGCTGAGTTAGAAGTTCGAACACGTTTTCTTGCACTCGTACAGTGCGGTATAGATTGGCATAGGGAACAGCCAGGCGCGGAAGTTGCCGCAAGGGAGGATAAGAAACAGGGTCTGGGTTAAGTGCGGGAGAGTCGTTCCGAGGTTCTGGTTCCGCCCCCTGGTTCAGGTCGGCAGACGTTCCGCCCAGCTTAACCATTTCGCGACGCAGATTAGCGAGCCTTGCCTCGGCGGCGCGCACGCGCACGTTTTGATTCCCATAGATCTGCTGAAGCGACTCTAGTTCTCCCTGTGTCACGACTCGCTCCGCTTCAAGCTTGGCCGCCGCATCTACTGTGACCCGGGTCTGTTCACGGATGTCGATGGTGGAGTGGGTACTGGAGAAATCGCTCATGGCTTCCTGCGCATGGTCAAGATCGCGCTTAACCGAGTCAAGCCTGCGCTCGATGAACATGCGCTCCTGATGGGCCGATGAGGTGCTGGTCCGATTGACAAGGAGGTTCAATTCATCGAGGTATGCCTGCGCAATGTCGCGTGCTCTCACAGGATCGGTGTCGGTAACGGTGACAGTGATTACGCCGCTCTTCTTGTCCTGGAGAATGGCCGTTCGGCGCGCCAGGGTCTTAGCGGCATCCACGCGATAGCGGGCGTGATACTCATGCATAAGCTGGAAGCGTTCGATGATGTGCCCGGTGACAGAGCCGCTGCGCAGCAGGTCGGTGAACAGGGCCCCGGAGTTGTGCGAGCCGAGCAGGCTTGCGGCAAGGCTTCCGAGGCCGTCGCCGCCGAGGGCGCGACCGGCGATTGCGGCGATCATGGAGGCATCAGATCCTGACCTCTCAGGGGGCATGATGCGGGTGGTGGATTGGTACTGCACAGGTATAAGAAAGACCGCCCCGAAGGTGATGATAAGAGTGATGATGCTGATGCGCATGAGAAGCCGGCGATACCGCCACAGTACCCGGGCGTTTGTGAGCCAATTGGGAATGACGGAGGTTAGGGGCTCGGGGTGAGTTGTCAGGAACTCCGCTTGCGTCGCCATATCGGGCTATAGTCCCGCCAGGGATGCGGCGATTGCGATGGAGGCCGCGGCCTGTGCTGTTCCCAGGAGATTCCGCCAGATCACGCTTGCGCCGATGATCTTTTGGGGAACCACGATCACGTCTCCCGGATCGAGCCTGGTGGAGAGAACGTCCTCGTCGCGCCATCCACCGGACCTGCGTCCCACCACGGAGCCATTGGCGCGAATGACAAAGATCTCTTTGCGGTTTGCAATTTCGGTAGAGCCGCCCGCACGGTCGAGATACCACCCCGCCTTTCTTCCGGGCGTGTAAGCGATGGCGGACGCGTTGTAGACCTGGCCGCTGATAAGGACGAAGCCGGGTCGCTTTGGGATTCGCAGCACGTCGCCGCTGCGCAATTCGATGTCGGCGGGGGATCCTGCCCAGTTGGCAACATCTCCGTTAATACGGATTACCATGCGCCCGCTCACCGGCTGGTTCTTGAGGCGCGACAGCACCTGCTCCTGCTGCTGCTGGATGAGTTGCAGTGTCTCGGCCTGGTGATCTCCTGCGACTCCCGGCGACAGTCGTGCGGCAGCGGAGCTGGTTTCGATCTGCCGGATCAGCTCCTGCCGGCTTTTCTCTTCGAGAGCCGCCACCTCGGGCCGGGTGAGCACAGCTCCCTCGGGGTAGGCCGTCTCCCGAAATCCGCCCGCCCGTTTCAAGACGTCGCTCAAGTGTTCGCCATGCTTGAATCCGTAGTTTCCGGGATGGGCAACTTCACCTTCGATGGTGATGGACGCACCGATGTCATTCCACCCGGTGAGCTGGTGAATAGTGAGAACATCGCCGGCTTTCAGCGACACATCGTCAGCGGGATTTTGCTTGAGAACGGCGGACCCGATCTTCAGGTCGTGCCGCTCGATGGATACGTTGGAATCGTTGGCGACCTGATAGCTAATGAGGTCGGCAGTGTCGAGAAGAGCATCGCGCTTAAAACCGCCGGCAGCGCGCACCAGTTGCGCAGCAGTCATCCCATCGAAGAGGGGATAGGTGCCCGGGCGCAGGACTTCTCCCTGCACCGAGACGGTGGGCGCATCCTGCTCGTAGCGTCCAAAGATGCGAATGGTGTCGAATGGCTGGAGAGGATAATTGGAGTTTCCAATCAGGACATCGGAGACATCGAA
>JASLEQ010000498.1 GCA_030151135.1 Candidatus Sulfotelmatobacter sp.
GAAGAATTCCTCCGGCGAATGCACCTTGTACACATGCTTCCAGCCGCCACCCGAATACGGTTTGAGAAACGCGGGGAATCCGACGTACTCAAAAATCTCCTGCCAGTTCAAGGGGAAAATCAAATTCCGCATCGACTGATCGGTCGTGCCTTCGGGATGCTTGTTGTGCGGCAGAATCACCGTCGGCGGGATCGCCACGCCCAGCTTGTGTGCCAGAGCGTAATTGAAGAATTTGTCGTCAGCCGTCCACCAGAACGGATTGTTCACCACAATCGTTCCGTGCAGCACAGCATTCTTCAGGTAGGCGCGATAGAACTGAATGTCTTGCGAAATCCGATCGATGATCACGGCATACTTCTTGGGCTCATCCATCCGGATGCCACCGATCTTCACAAACTCCGCCGTCACGCCCTCGACGTTCATCGAGTTAATTTTCTCCACGACCGCGGGTGGAAACGTAGTCTCCATGCCAAACAAGATTCCAATCTTCTTCACGACACTCTCCTATTTCCATCCTGAACGCGGGGACCGGTGCATGTCCCAAAAGAGCCGAGCAGTGGACTCAACGACGCCCCAACCCGTGCCAGTATAAAAATATGTCCGCCCCGAAATCACTCAGGACTGCGGTCGCCTCTGGCCCCGGATTGCCGTACACCTCGAACTCACTCACATCTGCCGTCTTCATCATCTTCGGAACGCCCTCTTTGACGGCGGGCCCACCGAAGTGGGCCAGCAGGGCATCCGCATCCGCGTACGTCTCGATCAATTGACAGCGCCTGCCGTCGCGACCCAGATACCATTCATAACGAAGCGTTCCCGCTTCCTTTTGCGTGGCTTCCACCATCTCTCGCGCAATCGCCTGAAATTCATTGAGCTTTCCTTCGTGTATCGACAGACTGACATTAAGATGTATATGTTCACTCATTTTTGAATGACTCCATTCCCAAAAGATAAAATCGTAAAAAAGAACCTCATCCCTGACGGCCCCAGGCGGGCTTAGAAGTATTTGCCCGCCATCCTGAGCCACAGCGGCCAGTCATGTTTCGAATTGTCATTCCACACATCGAGCCAGTGCGGAATCGCCTTGCCGTTTAGAATCGCCGAAAACTTGACGTTCGCATCCAGGCAGATGTCCCAGTCCGCCGAGCCCAGAACGATCTTCATTTGCCGATACCGACCCAAAAACCAATCGTCGGTCATGTTTGGGACGAAGTCCGGGGGATTGTTGAAGTAGCAGTCGTTGTCGTAATAGCCATCCAGAAACTGGTGGATGTCAAACGCGCCGCTCATGCTGACGCAATGGGTCACCACGTCCGGATGTTTCAACGCGAAGTTCATGCAGTGATATCCACCAAAACTACAGCCGGTGACGCCCAGCTGCCACGCCTGATTTTTCCAGCGGATGAACGGCAAGAACTCGTTCAGCAGGTATCGCTCATATTGCAGATGCCGCAGCACCCGCACACGCGGATGAACGCCCTTGTTGTACCAGCTCTCGGTATCGACGCCATCGGTGCAAAAGACTTGCAACTCTCCGCGCTCGATCTTCGGAGCGAGCACCCCAATCATCCCGCGGTCTTCGTACTCGAAAAACTTCCCCATGGAGGTGGGGAACACGATGACGGGCGTTCCGGCGTGGCCGAAGACCAGCGCCTCCATATCGCGGTGCAACTCCTGGCTATAAGCTTTGTGGTATTCGCGATTCATCAAGTCTGCAGGCTCGAAGCCGAAAGACTTCTTTTTGCAGCCGAAATATCTTACCTGATGAACATGCTGAAACATAACAGCAGGGCCGCGCGGCAATAAAAAGCCCGCTCCGGGCGGAGCGGGCAGCCGATGGGGGAGTGGCTGAAAAATTTATGATCCGTTCGAACAGACGCCGAGGGACTCACCCTGGAAGCTGAGCCATCCATTTACCGACGTGCTGGTCGGCGCGCCAAAATACGGTAGCGTGACCAGGTCCTGCAAGTTGTACGTGAACCCGTGCAACGAGTAGGGATACCCTCCATAATTCGCGTTTCCTTCCAGGGGATCTCCAACTTCCAGAATCCCGCAAGGTGTGTTGTTGCCGTTGTAGTTCACGGTCAGCGGATCGTCAGCCCACTCGCCCACTTCATGCGATAGCGCCGAGACGTCCTGCGAGAACGCGCCCGGATGATCCACATACGTTGCCTCCGCATACGACTGCGGATTGCTCACGCTGCCTTCGGAGCTGTGATAACCGCCAATACAGCACTGCCCGCCCTGCGTGAGATACGTATCGTAGAGCAGAAAGATCGGGAACTGGTTCGGCTGAATTGCGAAATGGCTGATCAGGTTCGGAATTTGCGAATCAAACCAGTTGATGTCTACCAAGGCCGCCGTGAACCCGAATTCAGACCCGGTCTTGCCGTAAGTCTTCGAAGGACTCAACGTCTGCTCTGCCAATACCGATGTGCTGAGCAGAAGATGCGAATTCGTGTTCGATTTCACTGTGCCCCAGAAATTGGCCCGTTGGTAGGCGTCGATGTATTGCGTCGTTCCAACGTCCACGCCGCCCTGCGTATAAGTGGTCGTGGAATCAAAGATGGGGGAATCGAGCGTATTCGTGATCACGGTGTTCCCGTTCGACAAGACATGGGAAGGATCATAGGTGCTCTTGGTCCCGTTGCGATTAGTGATCACAATTTTCACAGGGATGATGTAGGTCGTGATCGTAGCCGTGGAATTTGTAGACGGCGCGGTACCCACCATGTTGTAGGTGTAATTCTTCCCGCTGTAGGTGAATGATCCATTCCAGCTTTGCAGCGAGGACGCAGGGGGTGGGACGTCATCACGTAGATGCGGCGGCATCACAACATACATTGGACGGTGCTGGGTAACCTGGGTGTCCTGCGATAAAGCCGTCTTAGTCAGGGCCGGGCACAACGAAAAACACAGTACGGCAACGGTAAACAGCGGGGAATAGTTTCTTCTAGTCATGGTCTTCTCCTTGGATTTTTCAACCAAGTGGCGATCTGAATCCGGCAAGAACGGACCCTCTGGTGCACAGTTCAGTGGGCTTCCGAATTCAAATGCTAGCTTTGACCTTGAGTAGACCCTGATTTCATGTGCAAAAGCACACAAAGACTATTTTGTTCTGTTTTTGTAAATAGCCGGGATCGCGAACTGAAAAAAAGGCAGGTAGCAGCAGCATCGGGAGCACACCTGTCCAATCGGTGCCCGCCCGGGGAGATTGATGTTAAATCCCGCGATATGCCGCAGCGACGTTCCTGGGACGTGTGGAACGCACTATTTCGGCTTTTGGTACCAAAAGATTGCCAAAGCGACCAAAAGCACCGTGATGACCCAGAGGACGATATCTTTAGCGCGGTTCTTCTCTTTAGGTTCGGCCATAAGCGTTGAACAGCATACCCGAAAATTTCTCCCAAGTCTCGCGCAGATTTCCTTTCCCAATTTCTCGTAGCCGTGCCCCGCTCAGGGCTTCGCGCTCGTGACGGTGCCGCCGGTCCGCCGGTAGTTCTTGAACCTCACCACTTCCCGGACATGCACAGATTGCACGCCGAAATGAAGGGTGTCATCCACTCTTGCGTAAGCGGGAAACCACACTCCGTCCACCAGTTGCCGATAGCCCACGAAGGTGGGCCGGACTTCCGCGGACTGGTGCTTTTTCACATGCATCAGCTCCGCGCTCTTTCCGCAGAGCTTCACCATCTGCAGGTCGCGACTGTCGATCCAGATCTTTCCCTGGAAATATCGTTTGTTCTTTTCAAGCTTCGCCGGGTCGACGTGAAACACGTAGGTATCCAGGTCATCCACATGCTGCTGTCCTGAATAGGTGATTTTGTATTCCGGAACCTGGTCGCTCGTGAATATCCACGGCATGAAGGTGCGGATGTCGTCTTTATCGGCCTCGGAAAGCTGGATCCCGCGCAAGGTCGAGACCTCGGAGTAGGTCACGTTCTCCGCCGGTTTCCCCCTCGCGTCAAAGGAAATCTGTGCTACCTCGTGCCACTGGCCGTCGGGAGTGCTGTCGTTCAGGGTCTGAATCATGACGTCCCGCGTGACCGTGTACGGGGCCCTTGCTTGCTTGACTTTGTCCTCGGCAGCAGCAAACTTCTGAACGAGCTGCGGCTCCGTCACGTTCGCCGGCAGGGCCGACTCAATTGGGCTATTGCTTTCGACGCAGTCCGTTTGGGCCGCCAAAGATCCCGAAGCGAGATGAGCCCAGAAGACGGTGCTTATGATCAGCAATCCCACTCGCCGGACGCAGTCCATCAATCTCGTCATCTTTTCATGCCTTCCGTCGTTCGCATGAACCATACACTCGGTCTCACAATCGCAGCAACGAGGATTCATCGCTGGCTGGGAAGTTCAAGCTCCATTCGATATGCAAATGATTGCGTTTTGCAGGAGGTATCTTCGATAAATAGTTGAAAGATAGGTAGTTAAACTTGGAACATCGCGTGCTCCTTACGACTACGTAGCACGGATACACTTTATGAAACCTTCACTGCTTCTCCCTGCGATTCTGTTGTGTGCAGCCACTGCTTTCGGGCAGTCCGCGAGTTCTTTGTCGAGTCAGCCTTTCGTTCTCGAAATGACCGATCACCCTCAACATGCCTCGTTCACTCCGCTCGCGTCGGAGCAACCGATCGTTGGCGGCGGCGAGAGTACCTACACATTCGAAAAAGGAGAACGGCCGCTCTGGGAATTTGGCCCGGTGTCGGAAGCTCCTTCTCTTGGCGAAGTCGCGCGGGCCTATCGCAAGCAGAAGTCTACGGCCCGGAAAGCGGAAGTTGTCCTTGAAAAGCAAGGATCTTAGGCGTCTTTAGAGTCGCGCTGCGATCCTCACCGGCGGCCGCGTTGTACCTCGTCAACCCGGCCGCCTTGCAGCACGCACAAAACGGTTTCCTCTTCTTCTGCATCCCACAGATCAGCATTACCCAAATACAATTACAATCTTGAAATCCACAACCGCTCGTGCCGAGTGAGATCAAAGCGGAAGTGTGCACTTTCCCAAAAGGGAGGAAACGCTCAGGATGACGCGCTGCCAGAAACTGCTGACGCGCTTTGGTCTTATTCTCTTGGCTGTAGTCCCGGCCTATTGTCAACGAGGGACGATCGGACTCGACGTCGGACAAACCACTGACAAGTTTGCCGATTTGCCCTCCGTGTCAGGTCTGGAGTTCGATCTGGAAGGACGCTTAATCGTGCTAAGGTCCAACCCCAAGACCGGCCGTCCCGCGATTGCCGCCGGAGGGGAACTGCGGTTTCCAACCGACACCGGAAATCATGCTCGCGAGTACGCCCTTTTCGGTGGCCCCGAGTTCCAGGTGCGAAACCTGACCATCGGAATTCACGCGCAGGTTCGCAAGATCATTCTTCCCACATCAACGGTGGATAATCAGGTATTCGCACGGGATGCCCTGGAACTGATCGAAATTCCCATCATGCTCAAGTACAACTTCGGGCCCGGCAAGAAGGCGTTCATTCAGGCCGAGGGCGCGCCCGAGTTCACGCCTCGGTTCAAGCACTCTTCGGCGTCGCTTGTCTCCCTTCCAAATCCCAATCTCGATCACGCCTATTTCGTTCGGGGCAGCCTGGGCTACACGTTCGGGAGCTGGTATGCCAAGGCGACCTACGAGAATCGCTACTTCAAGTTCATCGAGAACGCGGGCAATCCCAGTAATTTGTACAACTGGAAAAGTAATCTGATTTCCGGCGGCGTCGGATTCGTCTTTTAGCGATCAGGCGCTGCGGTATACAGCGAATACTGATACGTCAGGGCCAGCTTCCGCAAGAATGGCTGCGTCTCCAAAATGTGTTCGAAGACCGGATTGTGGTAAAGCAGGTAGAACGGCCGCGGCTTCGAACTGAGGTGCCCCTGCAGGTTGCCGAGACTGCGTCTGAGCGCAAACTCCGGAAAAGGATTGAACAGGTACAAAACCAGGGGACCCTCAGGGATCGCAAAGCTGGTCGCGTCGGCGCAGATCGACTCTATCGCGAAACATCTCTGTGACTCGCTCTTGTATTGAGTGATATTTTCTTGAGCAATCTGGTTCAGAGAAGGAAGTAGTTCCACTCCAAGAATTCGTCGGAAAGGGTAGTGGGATGCCATGAGCAACGCTCGCCCCTTCCCGGATCCCAGATCCAGAAACGTGAACTCCTGCAGACTGGAGTTCGTCTGCTGCTGTAATGCATCCATCATCTCCGAGAAGAACGCTTCTCCAGTCGGCTGATAGGCGGTCAGAAATTGTCCAATTAACCGGTCTCGCCAACCCACGGCGCCGCTGGTGGTGTTCACACGGTGATCCCAATCGTAGTCGGCGTCGCCGAAACGCGCACGCAGGCGGTCCGGCGTGGAATCGCGGGCGAATTCCCACAACGCCCCGAAAAGCTTTCCCGTAGCCGCGCCGACGCCCTTCTCGCGCCGTTCCTCGATCCAGAATTCTCCGATGGTCGAAAGGATGCGCGGGCGTTTCTGATCCACAGAACTCACCCGATCATTCTCCCAGAAATCCGTGATCGAGCTCGCTCCGTTGCGACGAAGATTTTGCGAGTCGTGTTAGGAATGTTTGTGGAAGCGAGGTGGACCTGGTTTGTATCCGGGCGGCGTGCCTTTGGTGATGAAAGGGAAATCGTCAGGATTTGCGACAAGCACCTGCCCGTCGAGTGAAAGTTCGTATGGAGTTCCGTCTGGATCGACGGGAACTCCGGCTAGATGTTCTGCGGCCGCGATTTCCCAGAGGCTGGCCGGAATGCGTCCGTTCTTGTTCACAAAGCGCGAGACTGCGTCCTGCAGGTTGGTGACATCGTCATCCACCTGGAT
>JASLEQ010000571.1 GCA_030151135.1 Candidatus Sulfotelmatobacter sp.
GTACGTACATTCATGTACTTTTAAATGTGCCCGCAGGAACATCTTCAAAAATTACTCGGTGCCGTTAAGTTATTCGTACCGAAGACTTTCGACGGGATCCAGCTGGGAGGCCCGGCTGGCGGGAATCGTCCCAAAAATGATGCCCACGATGGAGGACACGACGATGGCAATAATGGCCGACAATCCAGAAATTGGCAGGCGAAAATCCGTGAAGAATCGAACCGAATAAGGCAGCGCCAGCCCGGCGACGATGCCGGTGATGCCTCCGGTGATCGAGATGACGATCGCTTCGGCGAGGAACTGGAAGCGTATCTCGCGATTGGTCGCGCCAATGGCCTTGCGGATACCAATCTCGCGGATACGCGAAGTGACGGTTGCCAGCATGATGTTCATGATGCCAATGCCGCTGACCAGCAAGGTGACGAAGGCGACCAGCATGAGGACGAGAGTGAGCGCGTCTGCGATTTTGCCCGCAACTGAGAGCAACTGCGTAAGGTTCTGGACGCTGTACACCGATTCGGCCCGGTGGCGCGATTGCAGCACATGCCGGATCTCGTTTGTTGCGGGGATGACATCCTGAGGCGTCGCCACGGAAAAATAGATCTGGTAGACGGCGGAAGTGGGCGTAAAAAAGCGGCTGACCGAGTAAGGAATCAGCATGGTGTCTTCCTGGATCTCGGATTGGCCGAACGTGTCTACGCTTTCTTTGAACACGCCAACGATCGTAAAAGGAAGATTTCCGCTCAGCTTGATGATGCCGCCCACAGCGGGCTGCACGGCACCGAACATCTTGAGCGCCAGCTTCTCGGTAATGACTCCAACCTTGTTATGCGCGGCGGAATCTTCCGCGTCGAAAAACCTTCCTGCAAGCACCCTGAGATTGCGCACTCGCATGTAATCGGGATCGACGCCCATCACCAGGATGTCGCTTTGCTTGCCTCGACCAATGCTGATGCGATCGTTCAGCGCTACGGTTGGAGACGCCGCTACGACGCTGGAAACCTGCTCACGGATGGCGCGCACATCTTCGACCGTCATGGGATCGGGCGTCGAATCGATGCGCTGCGAGCCACCCTGGTAATCGGCATAAATCATGTTGGTGCCGATCGACTGCAACTGACGCAGGATGTACTGTTTCCCCGTGAGCCCGATGGTTGCGACCAGGATGACCGAAGCTGTCCCCACCGCCATTGCCAGCGCCGTCAGCGAAAATTGCAGCTTGTTGCTGCAGAAGGCGTCGTAGGCAAAATTCAGCGTCTCGCCGAGGCCAATCGTGAGCCGACGCGGGGTTGTGATGCTGGAGGCGGTGGCGGAGGCCATCAATACCTTAGATGTTAAACCGCGCCCGCGGACGCTCGCAACGAAGCGCCTTTTTTGCTCCTGCCGGCAATTGCTACCGCTGCCAACAGAACAATCAAGGGATCGACGGGACGGAAATAATAGGTCTCAGGGTGCGAAAAGTAGTAGGCCAAGGGAAAAAAGATCAGGACGATGGCGAATCGCACGCCGAGTGAGGCATGGCGCCGGAAGACATGCCACAGGCCAACCAGCCCAAGGATGGTCATTGTCGTGTCTACAAAGATGTTGGGTGGATCGAGCGGCTCGTCTTTCAGGTACTCGTGCGAAAAACTCCAATAGCCCGTCCACATGTACAGGGCGCGCCGCGCCGTCATCCACAGGAACCAGCCAGGATGAGCGCGGATAAAAGCTTCGCCTTGCTGCTTCTTGTGATCCATGTAGGCCAGTTCGCCCAAGCGTTCGTATTCATTCAGTTCGGCGTCATTGTGATTGGGATGCAGGTTGCTGTTGACCCAACGCGTGGAGTATCCGTTATTGCCGATATAGAGTTCGAGGCCATATCCGCCGCGTATGGGGATGAACCGGTGAAAAATCTCGTAGTTGCGAATCACCCATGGCGACATGATCGCGATCGCGCCGACAGCGCCCGCAATCAGAGGAACAGTCCATGATTGGCCGCTACGCGCCCGTTTATAGATTGTCCATAATGCCAGCAGAGGTACGACCGAGAGAACGACAGGCTCAGATAGCGCGGCGAAGCCTCCGAAAAGGCCGAATAACAGCCAATCGCGCGGACGTGCGGAATCTTCGAGTCTCCAGGCCCAGTAGAACAGGCAGGCAAGTTCCAGCGTCACTAGACATGTGGACCAAGCCCAGTCCGCGCCATAATAAATTCCATATGGAGAGAATGCCCATCCCCAGCCGGCCCATTTGGCGACGCGGTCTCCGAACCCACGGTGCGCGATGAGAAATACCGGCACGCAGGTCAACGCCGAGAACACGCTGTTGAGCGAAAGAGCTACGAGGATCGATGCCTTGGTTTCGGCGCCAAAAATCTTGAAAATAGCCGCGAGTAGATAAGAGTAGACCGGCGGAAGTACAGCCGTGGGGCCTGAGTTGGGGGCAAAGACGTTGGCGAAGCCGTGTCCGGTGACGATGGAGCGGGCAACCAGGCCAAACGCCCAGTGATCGAGGACGAATGGATCGGTCCAATCGGTGTATACGAATGGGATTACGATCAGCCGAACGACGAGCGCAACGGTCGCGATCAGAACATAAGGTGGAATGCGATTCGTTTGAGAATCAAGTCGCATGATTTGGAGCCACGCTCCAAGGTTAATCCTTCAACTTTGAGCGTATATACGCACCGCTAAACACGCAGGAAAGCTTGAGGCGGAGTCAGCTGCTCGGCCATCTCGCCGTCAGTATAAACGGCAAACTTTTACGTCCTGGTTCTGGAATTCACACGAGATGCTACGCGAAGGGTCGTTGAACTGGGCATCCGCGCGGGAAAGAACGATCCAGGTGACACCGAACTCCCGCTGAAGCCGCTCGAAGTCAGTACGCTGGAAACTGCGCCAGCCGTTCAAGGCACTCACTTCTTTGAGCCATCGTGGAGCAAGACTGGGAACCCGGGCCGCCATGCCCGCGTCTTTTTCGTAGTCGGTGAGTACGCTGCGTTCGGCAAGCCCGCGGAAACCATGATAGTCCTCGCCATCCACGGACTCGTAATGCGGATCAATGGCAAATAGGGCATCCACCGGAGTGTTCTGGCGAATCCACGCGAATGCCTCGACCCACGAATTTGTAGATTTTGTAAAAGGCAGTTCGAGGTGTGGCGTTTGGGGATACATGCGGCATTGCGCGTATAACATGCCCGCACATAGAGGAACGAAGAAAATGGCCCAGCGGTAGGGCCGCCGCCGCAGTATGAACTCTCCAATCAGTCCGCCTGCGATGATGAAGAACAGAATGTAGAGCAGATGCAGGTAGCGCATGGGCTCAAAGGGGCGAAGGCGCTCTAGCTGAGGTGGCAGCATGATAGCGAGCCCTGCAATGGTTTGAAACAGGCCGTAACAAAGCAGAGCGGTGACGATCACCCGCAGCGACATCGCTTTCGGCACGACGCGTGTTTTCAGAAAACGATGCAGAACAAAGAGGAGTAGTAGTGGCGCGATCAGGCCGAACCATTCATACCAATGCCACTGTCCGAGGAAATAAAAGCCACGAGTCGCGGCGGCCTGACGCCACGCGTCCGAACCGGGAGCAAAAATCCATCCCAGAGGGATGAGAGCGAAGCTCACTTTAAGGCGCGTGCTTTGCCGTGAACGCAGGGTCCACCACAGAAAGAAGCAGAAGGAAATTCCGAAGCACGCATGGATGGCATGGATGGCGAATGCGAAAGCCAGGAGCAATCCGGCTAGCCACAAGCGGGCATCGATCACTTCGACGATCGCCTCCAGGATCAGAGCGGTCGCAATCGTTCGCGGATGCAGATACTGATCGGCAATGTTGATGCCGATGCCCCCAATGGGCATCGTAAGCAACGCAGCGACCAGGGCCGTCGCCGCCCAGTGCGCTTCGGGCTTCTCAAAGCACCGGCGGGCGATTCGCCAGCAGCCGTGCAGCAGGAAAAAAATCGCGGCGATCTGCCAGAGCAGTGCGGCCCAAGCAATCGGGAGATGGGTCATTCGAATGGAAGACGCGATGAGCCGGTCAAAAATGGTGGCTTGAAATTGGACCCGAAAGAAGTCGGCGTCGTGCGGAAAGAGAGCCGGGTTGAGGCCCTGTTTGATAGCCGCGAGATAGAAGGAGTCGTCCTCAAGACCCGGATGATAGCCCGTAAGAACGAAGGCAAAAAGCGTAAGGAGGAGGAGGATGAGCAGATTTCCGAGCGCGCGGGCGGCGCCGGACGTGCGCGCAGGGGCCAGACCATGCCGAGTTTGAACGGCTGTCGACATTCACGAACCGATGCAGTCGAAGGCCCCACTTCAACTGCACAAACGCGGGAGAAACGGGACGCACACCGTTAGATGTGCGATCAAGAGGAAGAGCTTACTGGCTCCGTGTGGGGAGCGTAGTAACTTTCACGTTCGGCCTCCAGCTTCCGGCCGTTTGGGCTGAAGCGCGGCAGGTGGATCAGACCTGCTTTTTGCAACGCGAATTGCATGGTGGTTGCAAGCACACCGAGTCCATACTCCACGCTACGGCGGAAGTTGATGGAGGAAGCTTCAGCAAAGTATTTCGTTGGACAGGAAACTTCTCCGATACGGAAACCGAAGTGTACGCACTGGGCGAGCATCTGGTTGTCGAAAACGAAATCGTCAGAGTTTTCGAGGAGTGGCAATTCCGTCAGCACTTTGCGGCTGAAGGCGCGGTAACCGGTGTGATACTCAGAAAGCTTTATGCGGAGAAACAGATTTTCGAACGCCGTGAGGAAGCGATTGGCGATGTACTTATAAATCGGCATGCCACCCAGCAGAGCGCGGCCTCCGATGATGCGGGAAGCGAGAACGACATCGTAGACATCGTATGCCACCATGCTGGCCATCGCGGTAATGAGCAATGGGGTGTACTGAT
>JASLEQ010000579.1 GCA_030151135.1 Candidatus Sulfotelmatobacter sp.
TTCACGACCCGCAGCCTGCGGGACTGATTTGCTCCAAGGCCACCACGCCGGCGCACTGGGTCTGGCGTTGCCACATCGACCTGTCGAATCCGAATCCCGGCGTCTGGGAATTTTTGCGGCCTTTTGTCGAACAGTATGACGCCGCCATCTTCTCATCGCAGTCGTTCGCGCGCCAGTTGCCGATTCCCCAGTATCTGTTCTATCCCTGCATTGATCCGCTTTCAGAGAAAAACAAGGAGCTGCCCGAATCGCTGGTTCAGCAGATCTGTGATGACTTCGGGATTGACCGTACCCGTCCCATCGTTACGCAAGTCTCCCGCTTTGACCGCCTGAAAGATCCGGTTGGGGTGGTGCATGCATACAAGCTCGCCAAGAAGTACGTCGATTGCCAACTGGTATTGGCCGGCGGCGGGGCCTCGGACGATCCGGAAGGAGCCGCGGTCCTGCAGGAAGTAAAGGAAGCGGCGGGGAACGATCCCGACATCATTATTCTGGATTTGCCGCCGTGGTGCGCCGTTCAGATCAATGCCATCCAGCGCGCTTCCACCATCATTGTGCAAAAGTCGTTGAAAGAAGGCTTCGGCCTTACCGTCACCGAAGCCTTATGGAAGGGCAAGCCGACGATTGCAGGTTCGGTTGGAGGCATTCCGAATCAGATCATTCACAAGCTGACCGGAGTGCTGGTGCATTCGGTTGAAGGATGCGCTTTCCAGATCCGCTATCTGCTGACGCACCCCGAATTTGCCCGCAGCATCGGTAGCAGCGGTCACGAGCATGTGAAAGAGAATTTCCTGATGACGACCAACGTCAAGCGCTGGCTCTTGCTTTTCCGCATCCTGGAGCAGGCAAGAGCGCTGCGCGGGAAAGCGGCTTAGAAATCTGATCTCTAAGCCGTCTCGCGGCTGGCAGCGAAACTCTGACTCGCGCACTCCAAACTTGCTGGGAAGGCTTGCGCGCTCACCGGAACGCTTCGAGATGGTTTCGCGTCCTCAATCTCCCGGATAACTGCTTCTGCGGCGGCAGCGCCGAACTCTTTCAACCAGCACTTAAGCTCGTCGCCAATCAGTTCCCCCGGGGTCAAATAACCGAGATTTATCGTCACGACCGGGAGGCCAATATCTCCGGGCAACGTTGCGTCGATGGTGATAACTCCTTCAATGCCACGTTGCTGAAACGAAGCTGACAGAAGTTCGTCGCTCTGGGTAATAGATCCAAGCACGAGCAGATAGCCCTTGCGGCTGAGATGTTCCTGTGCAGCCGCCACCACGCCGGCGACGGCCGGATTGCCTAACTCACGTGCTACTACTGCGACCATACTCGTACGCTTGGTACGCAGTGAACGCGCCCAGAAATTCGGGCGGTAATTCAATTCCGCTGCCGCCTGAAAGATTCTGTCTTTGGTGGATTGCGGAATCGCATATGACGCCGGCGTCCGGTTCAAAACGGCCGAAACCGAGCACGGCGCCAATCCAACTCGATTGGCCACGGTCTTCAAATTGACATCACTCTTCTTTGCCGGCATTTTATCCCCCAAGATGAGAGCTCTGCAGCACTATGGTCAATGACAGCTGCAGTTCATTTGTACGGGACGTCGTAGTCGAAACTTGCACCCATCCGGGGGCGGGATATCCAACGGGGAATAAGGTCTGCTGCGGCGAGGCAGAAACAGGCATAGACAATCTAAAAAGAATTGAGCTTCTCGTCCAATTCAAAAATGTCATCCTTCCCATTACTCTCTCCGCTGTATGCCGTGCAGCGGGCGGCGTTGAGATACGCTATCCTCAGCGAATGCCCGTGCGCTTTCCAACATCCGGGGACCAGAAGCTGGTTCAGATCGTGGATGCAGCTCTCGCGGCCGCGACCCAAAGGAGCGGTGCATGGCTCGCGTGTCGTCCCGGATGCACGCAGTGTTGTGTTGGCGTGTTCGCGATCAATCAGCTCGATGCCCTGCGCCTCAAGCGCGGATTAGCGGAACTCGAGAAGCATTCTCGCAGGCGTGCCGATGAAGTCCGACGCCGCGCCCGCCAGTCGCTTTCGCGATTGTCGGCGGATTTCCCAGGCGATACAACGACCGGAGTTCTCGATGAAAGCGAAGACGCGGCGGAAGCTTTCGAGCAATTCGGGAATGACGAACCGTGTCCGGCACTCGATCCGGAGACGGGGCTATGCGAGCTCTATGAACATCGGCCGATGACGTGCCGCGTGTTCGGACCTCCAGTCCGATCGGAAGAAGGATTGGGCGTCTGCGAGCTGTGTTTCAACGGAGCAACCGAGGACGAGATAACGGCCTGCGAGATGATTCCCGATCCCGACGACCTCGAATCCGACCTTCTGGAACAACTTGAGAAGAGCTCAGGCCGCGCTGGCGACACAATCATCGCTTTCGTCCTTGCATCGTGATGAAGACCGCAAACAGAATCATCGTTATCCTGCTTGGCATTATTGCCCTGACAGCCATTTGCCGAGCGGCAACCGACCGCGACGCGTGGCTGCGTTACGCGCCACTCGATCCTGCAATCGCGAAGAGATATGAACATCTACCCTCGCAGGTGGTAGTGATGGGTGATTCCCCGATTCTTAAGAATGCGGAAGCGGAATTGCTCCTGGGAATTCCGAAGATGACCGGACATCCTCTGGAATCGGCCTCGAAGATCCACGGCAGCGCCATCGTGCTCGCGACATTGAGGCAGGCCCAAACGCTCATACCTCACCTGTTTCCTCGCCATGGCTCGCTTGGGGAGGGGTACTGGATCACTGCGATTACGATCAAGAAATCACCGTGCGTGTTGATCACGGCGAACGATGATCCCCGCGGTGTTTTGTATGGCGCGTTCGCGCTGTTGCGGAAAATCGGCGAAGGCGAGAGCCTCGCGAACATCGACGAGGTGTCTAATCCGGCTGCCCGCATCCGCTGGATCGATCAGTGGGACAATCTCGACGGCAGCGTGGAGCGGGGCTACGGCGGTCGGTCGATCTTTTTCGAAAATGGCAAAGTTCGGGAAGATCTCACGCGTGCGGGCGAGTATGCACGTTTGCTCGCATCAATCGGCATCACTACCTGCACGATCAACAATGTCAACGCCGCGCCGCAAGTGCTCGACTCCGCTTTCATCGAGCAGGTGCGGCGGGTTGCCGACGTCTTTCGCCCGTGGGGCGTGAAGCTTTCGTTGTCGGTCGATCTCAGCAGCCCGAAGGTCATTGGAGGGTTGGATACTTTTGATCCGCTTGATTTCAGAGTCGCGGACTGGTGGCGGCGCAAAGCGGACGAAATCTATCGCCGGATCCCTGATTTCGCCGGATTCGTTGTAAAAGCAGACTCGGAAGGACGCTCCGGACCATCAGCCTACGGGCGCACTCACGCCGACGCTGCCAACGTTATCGCACGAGCCCTGTTGCCTCACGGCGGAATCGTTTTCTATCGCGCCTTCGTTTACAACCACCATCTTGATTGGCACAATCTCAAGAACGATCGTGCCAAGGCGGCGTACGACAATTTCCATCCGCTCGATGGGCAGTTCGATCACAACGTCATCGTGCAGATCAAAAATGGGCCGATCGATTTCCAGGTACGCGAGCCCGTCTCCCCGCTTTTCGGCGACCTTGAACTCACAAACAAAGCCATCGAGTTGCAGATCACGCAGGAGTATACCGGCCAGCAGAAGCACTTGTGTTTCCTGGTGCCCATGTGGAAGGAAGCGCTCGACTTCGATATGCATCTGCCTGGCAGAGGGCCGTCGAGGGTCAAGGACATCATCACGGGCCCGAAGTTTTTGACTCCGCTGAATGGATTCGTTGGAGTCGCCAACGTAGGGCTCGACGACAACTGGCTCGGCAGCCCGTTGGCAATGGCGAACCTATACGGATTCGGCCGCCTGGCGTGGAATCCTGATCTGAGCTCCGAACAAATCATCGACGAATGGACCCGGCTCTCCTTTGGCAACGACCCGCTGGTGGTGTCGACGATTTCGAAACTTCAACTTGATTCGTGGCCAGTTTACGAAAGCTACACCGGGCCGCTGGGCGCGGGAACACTGACCAATATCACAGGCAATCATTATGATCCGGGGCCGGAGTCGTCCGAAGAGAACGGGTGGGGACAGTGGCACCGCGCCGATCACGAAGGGATCGGCATGGATCGGACTGTTGCGACCGGCACGGGATACATTGGGCAATATCCGCCGGAAGTGCAGAAGATGTACGAGTCGCTGGCGGCTTGTCCTGACAACCTGCTGCTCTTTTTCCATCACGTTCCATGGACGTACGTTCTACGTTCGGGGAAAACAGTGATTCAGCATATCTACGACTCGCACTATGAAGGCGCAGAGCGAGCCCGCGAGTTTGTCGGCCGATGGCAGATCCTGGACGGACACATTGATGAAGATCGATACAACGACATCCTGAAGCGATTCGAATTCCAGGCCGGGGAAGCGGTGAAATGGCGGGATGCCATCTGCGCCTGGGCCTACCGCGAGTCGGGCATCCCGGACCAGCGAGGCCGGACGGGGATCTCGGCCAAATAATAAGTCGCGCGCGTTCAGCGTCCGAGCGGCGAGGGTTTCGCTTATCATCATTGCTGCATGGCGAACCGCGAATCTTCTGTCGTGTCGGTCTCCGGGGTGGCTTTCAACGGGCACTCGATGGTGGGTGCTTTGAAACGAGTGCTGGTGTGCTCGCCGAAGGGTGCCGGCTGGGATCGGCCGGAGTGCGTCGCGCGCTGGCAGGAACTCGGATTCGGCCACGCTCCGGACTTCCGCAAAGCCGAGGTCCAGCATGCGGTGCTTCGCCGTGAACTGGAAGCCATCGGCGCGGAGGTTATTGATCTTCCCTGGTCGGCAGAGCTTTCACTGGACGCTGCCTATGCGCACGATGCCTCTCTCGCCACAGACTTCGGCCTGATCCTCATGCGGCCTGGCAAGGCGAACCGCATTGCGGAAGCGCGTCAACAGTCTGCGCTGGCTGCCAAGCTTGAGATCCCGATTGCCGGAGAGATCAAAGGGCCCGGAACGACGGAAGCCGGGGACATTCTGTGGCTGGATGCGAAGACGCTGCTGATCGGGCAAGGTTACCGGACGAACAAGGCAGGAATCGAACAGATGCGAACAATTTTGGCACCCAAGGGTGTTGAGGTGATTTCGGCCTCGCTTCCCTATGGGCCCGGGCCCTCGGCGTGTTTGCACCTGATGTCGCTGATCAGCCTGCTGGACGAGAAGACCGCTTTGGTTGATCTGCCCTGGCTGGCCGTGGAAACCGTGGAACTGCTCCAGTCGCGTGGATTCGAGTTGATCGAGATCGAGCCTTCGGAGCGGGCGACACTTGCTTGTAATGTGCTGGCGCTCGGAAATAATCGACTGCTCGCAATCGAGGAAAACCGCAAGACAAATGAGCGGCTGCGGCACCATGGATTTGATGTTCGAACGTTTCCGGGAAGCGAAATTTGTATCAACGGAAGCGGTGGACCCACCTGCCTGACGCGACCTTTGCTGCGTGTATAGTCTCGAATTTTTTTTATCGAGCAAATCCGCAAAATCTTGAAAGATAAAGGGTTACAGCACGGGGCCTGCGGCGAACCCTCGCAAAATATTCAAAACAAATAAGTTGGAGGTAAATATTTGATACTGAATAACTTAGCATCATCGCGGCGAAATTTGAAATTAATGCCGTTCTTGTAAGTTATTGCAATAAAATAGGTTATGCGATTGACCGCTTCGCGGCCGCTTGCAAAATATTGTCAAAGAAGGACTTACACGCAAAATATTCCAGAATAAGGGCTTAGGTGACACGGTTTCGGCGTCACGAGTTCCACTAGATTCCCGGCGTTTTGCGGTGCGATGGGCACATTCCTATATTGTGAACTTTCTGGCGCCCCGGTCAAGGTCATCTGTCACACTCGGAGGGCTTTGGCTGTGGAAAACTTGCGGACGTAATGGTGGTGATTCGGGCCGCGCTTCTCGAGCGAAACGGCTAGAACCAAGATTACCGCTGAGGGGGCGCCGAGAACGTCCGCAGAGGACGCAGAGAAATGCCATTACTCCTCCGGGTTGACCGCTCTGGAATGCTTGAAGCGGAATGCTGCCGATGAGATTCCCTTTAAGGTTTTGTGTCCCGCCGCTTCTATTCGAACTACAAGAAGCAACGTCACCGCTGAGAGCGCGGAGAACATCCGCTGAGGGCGCAGAGAAACGACATCCTTAGGGCTACGCGGAGAAGCGCCATTGCCATTTCGGATCATCGTCGTTGCGATCGGTTGGTATGATGTTGTTCGCACCTGGAAGCCCTCATCGGAGTGATCTGACTGATGCGTCTGCCGGCCCGCCTTTTACTGTCTCTCTTTTTAGCGAATCCAGTTCTGATGGCGGTTGCGCGGAGCCAGACGGCAGCGCCTGCGGTTTTGATCGATGAGGTTACCGCGTCGGACTCCTTGCACGACGGAGTTCAGATACAGGCGGGGTCGGCGACGGTGCGGATTACAGCCCTGCGAGACGACATTCTCCGGATTCGGGTGTCGCCGAATTCCACGCTTCCGGAAGATGCGTCGTGGGCGGTGCTGGCGGATGCGCGGACCAGGTCGGTCGGCGTCCAGGCCATGCAGGACAATGCGGCCGTGGGATTTCGAACGGCTGCGCTCGATGTTCGCGTGGACCGGAAGCCGCTGCGGCTGGTGATTCGCGATCTTTCAGGGAATGTTCTTTCTGCCGACGCGGCGGAGCGTCCGACGAAGTTTCAGGCGGGTGGATTCACCGTTTACAAGGAGATGCCCGGGCCGGAGCATTATTTCGGATTGGGCGACAAGACCGGACAGTTCGACCGACGCGAGCAGGCGTACACCTTATGGAACACCGATGTGGGGCCGCAGGAGTCAGTCGATCCCTTGTACAAGGCGATCCCGTTTTTTCTGGCGATCGACGGCACGCGAAGTTACGGAATTTTTCTGGATAACACGTGGCGCACCTGGTTTGACTTTGGCAAAGCATCGCGCGATTCGATCGCGTTTGGTGCCGAGGGCGGGCCGCTCGATTACTACTTCATCTATGGGCCGACGCCGAAGCAGGTGGTGGAAGGTTATGCGTATTTGACCGGAAAGCCTCCGCTGCCGCCGTTATGGGCACTGGGCTTCCAGCAATCGCATTACACGTACACACCCGAATCAAAGCTGAGAGACATTGCCACGCGCCTGCGCACCGATCGAATTCCTTCGGACGCGGTTTACCTCGATATCGATTATCAGGACAGGAATCGTCCGTTCACGGTGGATGCGAAGACGTTCCCGAATTTTCCGGGGCTCGTGTCGGATTTGAAGAAGCAGCATTTCCATCTCGTCAACATTACGGACCTGCATATTGCGCATGCGCCCAACCAGGGATACGCGCCTTACGATTCGGGGCATGCTTCGGATCAGTTTGTGAAGAATCCGGATGGCAGCGAGTTTGTCGGGATTGTGTGGCCGGGGCCGGCGGTGTTTCCGGATTTCACGCGAGCGCAGACGCGGGAATGGTGGGGCGGGCTTTACAAAGAGTTTGTAAACGAGGGAGTCGCAGGATTCTGGAACGACATGAATGAACCATCCGTGTTCAACGGTCCCGGAAAGACCATGCCGCTGAACACGGTTCACCGGATCGAGGAGCCAGGGTTCATTACACGGACGGCGACGCACGCCGAGATTCATAACATTTTTGGTCTCGAGAACGCGCGGGCAACATATGAGGGTCTGTTAAAGCTGCGCCCGGAGGAGCGGCCGTTTGTGATTACGCGAGCCACTTATGCGGGTGGGCAGCGCTACGGATTCACGTGGACTGGGGACAACTCGGCGACGTGGAATCATTTGCGGCTGGCGACGCAGATGGTGCTGAACCTGGGACTGAGCGGAATTTCTTTTGTTGGAGCCGATGTTGGCGGCTTCAATGGAACTCCGCCATCTGATTTGCTGACGCGGTGGGTGGAGCTGGCGGCATTCTCTCCGTTTTTCCGCGATCACTACGACAAGGGCAGCGGCCCGCACGAAGTCTGGGCGAATGGACCGGAGCAGGAAGCCGTTCGGCGGAGATACATCGAGACGCGCTACAAGTTGCTGCCTTATATCTACGCTTTAGCCGACGAGGCATCGCGCACCGGGCTGCCGATGATGCGGCCTGTATTTCTGGAGTTCCCGGAGATATTCGCTCCGAATGCGAATTTCGATCATTGGGATACGGAATTTATGCTTGGACCGAGCCTGCTGGTTGCGCCTGCTCCGTTTGGTGAGAAGCTCGATGATTACTTCGTCTCATACCCAAGCGGGAGCTGGTTCGACTTTTGGACAGGCGAAAAGATGCCATATCAAGCGGGCGTGCCTCCGATCGTGGATGTAGTCACGGCGAAGCCTGGGAAGCAGTTTCCGGAGTTGCGCAAGACCCATCCGAAGCTCGATACATTGCCCGTGTATGTGCGCGGCGGGACTGTGCTGCCGATGCAGCCACTGATCCAGAATACGGACGAAATTCCGGGCGGGCC
>JASLEQ010000625.1 GCA_030151135.1 Candidatus Sulfotelmatobacter sp.
GATGCCTCAGCCGTCACCTTACAGACCGAGAAGGCTGACGTACACACGGAAATCTCCAGCTATGCGATCGAGAACATGCCTCTCAATAGCTTTCGAAATTTCCAAGCCGCGGAATTGTTGACTCCCGGCGTGTTTTCGACGTCAGGAATCAGCAACAGCTACCCGAACTCCTCGGCGGACTCCCCGGATCGGTCGTTCTCAATCACTTCGAATGGCATGCCGGATCATGCCAATACCACTCGTGTCGATGGTTCCACCAACCTCTTTATCTGGTAGCCAAAACATATGCTGGTGATACCTCCACAAGATTCGAATTCGGAAGTGAACGTTCAAACCGCCGACTTTGACGTGGAAAAGGGCCTGACTGCCGGGGCCGCGGTGGACGTGACCACGAAGTCCGGTTCGAACCAATTGCACGGTTCTTTGTACATGTACCATACGGAAAATGGTTTCGACGCAAAGAACTGGTTCACTGGGGCTAAAAGCACCGGTCTTCTCAACAACGTCGGCGCTACGGTGGGTGGACCCGTCAAGAAGGACAAGCTCTTCTATTTCTTGAACTGGGATGACAGCTGGCAGCACGCGGCCGAAGGCTTTTCTGACACAGTCCCTACCGATGACATAAAGTCTGGAGACTTCAGCGCGTATCTTGGCGCTCCTGTTCCGGGCCAGACCGTCTGCACGACTGAGGGCGCGACGGTCCCGTTGCAACAAGGGATGGTTTTTGATCCCGCGACCGGCGTGCAAAGCGGGCCGGGTGTCGGCGAGAATCGTTGCGTTTTCTCCTCCGGCGGACAACTGAACGTCATACCGGCCACGCGGTTGAATGCCGGAGCACTTGCGTTCAACAAGCTGATTCCAGAGCCGACCTTGAATGTGGGCCCAGTGGTCTTGGCCAGTCCAAACAATTACATTGGCACGAAGGGCGCTCATCTGCTCGGCCGCAACATTGGCACGGCTCGCGTCGATTGGAGCCGCAGCCAAAATCACGTGATATGGGCGAAATGGACGATCCAACAAAACAATTTCCTTGAGCCGTTCGACCTCGGCGACGCCGGCGGTAATGGCAGCGGCAGTGCGTATCAGCGCGCGCAGGTTGCCACGCTTGGCCACACCTGGACGCTTTCTCCGACACTTGTATTAACCGGCCACGTAGGTTTTGACCGGATGACAGAGTTTGCGACGCCTCCCGGATACGGTAAGCCACTCGGCCAGAGCCTACTCGAGATCGCCGGAACGAATACGCCGTCTGGCGATGTTCGTTACACCGGTCTTCCCGGAATCACCATCGCCGGTTTCAGTGGGATGGGCTCCTTGAATTCCTGGGAGCCCGCTCAACGCAATGACTGGACCAGCACTACTGCCCACAACCTGACCTGGATTAAGCACAAACATGAGTTCCGCATGGGCGTCGACATCTCCCATAATCACCTGAACGCCTTTCAGCCGGAAATCTTCTGCTGCCCGCGCGGCAATGTGCTTGAGGATGAGGGCGCCACCGCGCTCAACACCGGCAATTTAACAGATGTCACGCTGTCCCCGGACGCGCAGAACTCTTTTGCGGCCTGGGATCTCGGCCTGATTTCCGAAGGCCAGAACGACGCGCAATACATCAAATCCACCGGCAAGGACACCCAGTACGCTCTCTATTTCGGCGATCGCTGGAAGGTTTCCCCGAACCTCACCGCCGATCTCGGACTGCGATGGGAATACTTCCCTCTGATTACGCGCGACGGTCCTGATAAGCTCGAGAGGTTCGACACCACGACCGGATTATTGCTGCTGGGCGGTCTCGGAGGCAATCCCACTCATCTGGGAATGACCACAAGCCACAAGCTGTTTTCACCTCGCATCGGATTGAATTATCAATTCAATTCACAGACCGTAATTCGCGCTGGCTTCGGCATCGCTAACGACACAACTCCTCTGGAACGCCCCTTGCGTGGTTTCTATCCCCTCGCGATTGGCTCCGATCTCTACGACACATCCGAGCCAGGATGCAAACAGCAGACAAGCCCAGCGAGCTGCTTCGGCTTTCCCGCCGGGCATGAAACTTTTGCCCAAGGCGTTCCCGTTATCCAACCGCCGCCGATATCTTCCTCCGGTAGCCTCGACGTTGGGGCAATTGATAACACACTCACCATTGGAACGCTTGGGGCGGGCGAATTCAAACGCGGTTACGTGGAGTCCTGGAATCTTTTTGTCGAGCGCCAGCTGCCCATGAGCGTGGATTTGAATGTTGGGTACGTGGGCAATCACTTCGTCCACGAGATGAATGGGAGGGATTTGTCGGCTGGCCATCTCGGTGAAAGCAGTCCGCCGTCGTATGGGCCGGCCTGTCCCAATTCTGATCCGGGCACTTGTCAATATTTCGGCGGCCTCTACCAATTCCAAGGCTACTTGGATTCACACTACAATTCGCTGCAGGTTTCAGCGACGCGTCGGGTGGGGACGGGCCTTTTCGTTCAAGGAGCGTACACCTGGTCCAAAGCGATGGGGTACGTGAACGACGACACGTGGGAAAACGGCTTGCTGTTTAACTGTCCCGAATGCCAGGAGTATAATCGCGGCCCCCTGAGCTTCGATCATACCCACAACTTGAAGATGGCCTATGTCTACAATCTACCCTTTGGCAAGAAATTGGGAACCGGCAACAAGGCCGTGAACTATGCCATTGCCGGTTGGAAAACCAGCGGAGTTTTCTCCGCGTTCACCGGCGACCCATTGCAGCTTAGCCAAAGCGTCAACAATATCAATACTTTTGATACCTCTCCAATGCCCAACCATGTGGCGCCCGTGCACTATCTTGGGGGAGCCAGGAACCCCGCGGGCAACGTGCAGTGGTTTGACCCCTCGGCCTTCGCACCTAACCTTGCATCGTGTCCCGCGACGGGAGGTTGCCCTTTAGCTGTCCTCGGGAACATGCATCGTACGCAATCCTGGCTTCGCGGGCCGGGCCTGTGGCAACTCGACGCCAGCCTGGCGCGAGATTTCAAGATTACGGAGCGATTCACCTTTGACTTGCGCGGAGAAGCACAAAACCTGTTTAATAAGGTGCATTTCAACGATCCGACCGGCCTTAGCTGTAATGGGTCAGGCGCGACGTGCAGTGGAGACCTAGGTCATATCACAACCAGCTACGGGGAACGTATCGTGCAAGTCTCATCGCACCTGAAATTCTGACGTTTTACGGACGGTTGCCTGGTCTAAGCGGTAGTGGTTCTGGGTTAGGGCACGGCTTCAGCCGTGCCCTAACTGTTTGCTGTTCCCGATCAGTTTCAGCCTGCTACGATCAGTGGGTCAAGACCCAACTGTTCTGGAACTGACACCAGTGATTCCGGTACGGCGCTGAGGAGTATGCGCGTTGAGACCTGCAACCCACGTCACAAACGTTCCCTTTGTTTTGCTTTGTTTTGCTTGCCTGGCGCTTCAGGGCTTCGCCCAGTCGGACGACGAGTTGGCAACTCGATCGCAGCAGGCTAAAGCGCTCATGAGCGAAGGCAAGTTCGCCGATGCCGTTCCCATTTATCGTGAGCTCGTTCGCGCCCTTCCAAAAAATCCGGGCCTGGTGATGAATCTCGGTTTCGCACTGGATTACTCGGGACACAGACGGGAAGCGCTAAGCGAATTCCAAAAGGTTCTGCAACTCGATCCAGGCAACGCCGTGGCCCTGCTTTTTTTGGGCACCACCTATCTTGAGTTAGGGGATGCCGCCAAAGCACTCAGCCCGCTTGAGAAGGCAATTAGCGTCAATCCCAATGAGCCCGATGTTCAGGAGGCGCTCGCCGAGACGTGCCTGGCTCTCAAGAAATTCGAACGTGCGGCGGACGGCTTTCAAAAGCTCTCTCAAGCAGACCCGGGCAATCCAAAGTTCTGGTATGACCTGGGATTGAGTTACGACGGCTTGGCGCAGCAGAGTTTTGACAGACTCACGAACGTGGCAACTGGTTCTGCCTATTGGCTCGAAATTACTGCTGAATCTCGTTTCGAGAACCAACAGCTATTTGCCGCATTCTACTTATATCGTCAGGCGCTGGAAAAAATGCCCTCCTTGCGTGGCATACACGCCTCGATCGCAGAGATCTATCGCAAGACGGGTCACCCCGATTGGGCAGAGACCGAGGCCGCTAAGGAGCGTCAGCTGCCGACTCCAGACTGCGTTCAGCACGAGATCGAATGCGACTTTGAGGCAGGACGATACAGTGATTTGCTTGCTGCGACGCGCGGGCAGACCACCGCGGAATCGTATTATTGGCAAACACGGGCATATAACGCTCTGGCGCGCGATGCTTACATTCGCCTGACCCAATTGCCCCCGTCTGGTCCGGCGGAAATCTTGATGGCGAAGATGCAATCTCAACGCCGGCAATATGTCGAGGCCGCGAAGCATTGGGCGGAAGCCCTCAAGTTTTCCCCTGACGATCTCTACATCAAACAGCAGCTTGCCATTGCGCTTTTCCAGACCGCCGACCTGGATCGCGCCCGG
>JASLEQ010000630.1 GCA_030151135.1 Candidatus Sulfotelmatobacter sp.
CTCTTCCGACACAGGTTTATAAAGCACAAAATGCGCACCGCCGCTCAACGTCTGCCGGACCTTCGTAGCGTCGGCTACCAGCGCAATGCTGAGCGGGGAGATGCCAATGGTTTTTGCCTGGTCGAGAACTGCCTTCGCCGACGCTGGATCGTCGAAGTCCACAATCAGAGCGTCAAACTTATGGTGCTGGATGCGCTCGATGGTGGTTTCGACGTCGCTCGAACGATCCATGGCAATACCGAAGTCGGGCAGTACTCTGCCCAATACGTCCGCCGCGGAATCATCGCTTGAAACCAGCAGTGCCTGAAGGTTCATAACTCGACCGGGATCGTGCCGTGGTTCAGGTTACGGCCAGCGAGGTGCCGCTGGTCGTGACGATTTGGAGGAGCTTGCCGATGCGGAACCAGCCGATGCCTTCGCCGCCATTGCATCCCCTTCGGCGATCGCTTCGTCGACATCCGCCAGAACGACGTTGTCTTCTTCGTCGCTCTCCGCCAGCAAAGGAGCTACTTCGCGCAGCTTTTCGGCGGCTTGCTGCAACATCTCGATCTGTTTGCCTAGTTGGGCGTATTTTGCCTGCTTCTGACGCAGGACCTCGTGAATATCTTTCATACAACCCCCTGCTGGCACTGTAAGAAGGGGACGCAGGGTGGGTCAACGGTAATCCCCCAGGAACGATTACTGGGGTAACAGGGAACGATGGTTCCTATTGGCAGGATTTACATCAGAACTTCGCTTCATCCACGTCGGAACGCCCAAGGCGCCCCAGACACTGGCCCTTAACCCGTGAGCGAAGGCAGCTTGCTCGCCGATCCCAGCAGGAAGATGGCACCCACGACAATGCTGTAGGCCGAAGTCAACAAACTCAACGCCCGCGTTGCGCCCGGACGCTGCAATGTCGCCGAGAACAGGCCCGCCGCTGACGCGCACATCAGCGTGTTCATCACGATCAGTCCAATGATGAACGCCAACAGCCCCAGCAATCCGACGGCCGTGCCGCCCAGGTTCGCCGCCATCAGAAACAGCAGAATCTGCGTCGGCGTCTCCGCGCCCAGCCCGTGAATCACCCCCACGATAAATGTGGAGGAAGTGCCATAACCGTTCTTGAAAACCTGCGGAGCTTCCACCCGCGTCCCGCCAAAGACCAGGCTCAACCGCCAGTAGATCCAGAGTAAGCCGTTGATCAGCAGCGTAATCCGCGTCTTCGGACCATGCGAATGCGCTGAAGGACGGAAGAAGGTCCCCAGCACATAAATCCCAAGAACCAGCAGTGTGGCGCCCACCAGCCGTTCGGCCCACCGATCGCTTGCCGGAGGCAATGCCAGCCGGAATGCTATCGCGCCGGCCCCCAGCACCGCCACCGTCGTGGCATGCCCCAAAACATATAACAGGCCGTACCGCATGGCATCGCGGGCGCGCGACTGCACGCTGCTGATATCTGTGATGGCCGCAATGTGGTCGTAATCCAGCCCGTGCCGGAATCCCAGCCCGACCGCTGAGCCCAACGCCAGGCGCAGATTGACAGGATCGATCATGAAAGGTGCTGGCCGAACCGCGAAGCTATTTCAGGGACTTTCGCCAGAAAATGCGAAGCTCGTGGTAACCCCGTATCTTCCTGGCTAGATCATGCGGAACTCTAAGGCTAGCACAATGCGGAGAGGATGTTACTTGGCAACCTTCGTGTCGCTGCCTTTCGCCGTAAGCGCCGGCTCGCTGGCAGGCCGCCCAATAACCTCGCGGAGCCTGCGCGAAAGAATCTCGGCCAACGAGCGGTAAAAGCGCGATCCGAGGTGCGGAAACAGTTCAAACACAGACTGCAGCGTGGGCCGGTCGAGATAGAAAGCTTCCGTTTCAGTATGCGCTACCACATCGGCCGTGGCGGGAAGTTCGTCGATAAACGAAATCTCTCCGCAAACTTGTCCGGGCCCGATTTCCGTGCCGCGCGCCTGTCCCGGAATCTGCACCGACACGGTCCCCTTCAGGATCACGAACACTCCGTGCGTCCTTCGTCCGAATTGCACCAGCAGTTCTCCGGCCTTGAATTGACGACGAAGCGCCTTGTCCGCGATCAGCGCCCAATCGTTTGCCGTCAGGTGCACCAGTCCGCTCTTGGCAGAAATCAGTACTGATAAGTCTTGTTGCTGGGTGGGTTTGGGCATGCAATTTGGTCGGCCCGGTAACCGGAAGGATTCGTAAAGAAAGCGTAAACCTTCGAAACAACAGGGCTGAGAGGAAGATTAGCAGAAGGTGGGCCCGAGAGGAATCCCTAAGGCATCTCCAAAGTCACGACAGACCATCGCGACGCCGTTTCGAAACTCACTTGCTTTGTCCGCGCGCGGTTTTCTTCTTCTTGGCCTTCATCTCTTCGTTTTCAGGCTTCGCATCCGGTGTCACCTGCACCGTCTCCCGGTTCCTTCCCGAGTCGATGGGAACGACGTTGCTGGTTCGCTGGATGGCCTCTTCGCCATCCTCCCGATGCTGGTTCACCCGGTCTGCCGCTTTCTTGGTCGCTTGATCCATGACCTTTGGATGTGAATAACCGGAAGGGGTTGGCCATCTTCTGTGAAGAGCGGCAAATCCTGGTTCATGAAAGAGGAGGATTAAGAGCCCTTACGAACGGATTGAGGATGCAGCGATCAATGTCCCAGCCGCTTCCGTGCTCAGGTCTGGAGGGATTCTGCCGATAACATCCTTGAAAAGCTATGAGCACTCCAGCGCGAGCCGTTCCTTCCAGGAAGCCCAGTGCGTCTCTGGCGCGCCAGCCCATCCTGACCAAAGACGAGAAGGTCGTCGGCTATGAACTCCTGTTCGGCGAAAGTTCGGAAGAGCGCTTCCGGTCCGACACTGAAAATGCAACCGCCCACGTCATTGACACCCTCAACGTCCTCGGACTCGACGTGGTATGCGACGGTGGGGCCGCCTTCCTCAACTGCACCCGGCAGATGCTCTTGAATGAATCTCTATTCCTGCTGCCGACGAACAAGGTCGTGCTCGAGATCCAGCCCAACACCGTGCTGGACGCCGCGGTCATCGCGGCCAGCCAACGGCTTAGAAAAGCGGGATGCCGCATCGCTCTCGATAACTTCGTTTTGAACGATCCACGGCAGGCGCTGCTTCCTTATACCGATTTTCTGAAGATCGATGTCCGCGGATTTACACCCGAACAACGTGCCGCCCTCCGCGCCCGCCAGCCTGGTGCCCGGTTCGTGATGCTGGCCCACAAAGTCGAAACCCGGCAGCAGTTTCTCACCGCAAGAGCGGAAGGCTTCGTCCTGTTCCAGGGATATTTCTTTCAGCGTCCCGAGCAGATGCGGGCCCGCCATATCCCGGCCAATCAGGCCAGCCACTTGCAGCTTCTCAAGGCGGTATCAGCGCCA